>NZ_JBYSXB010000003.1:0-83583 GCF_058781765.1 Arthrobacter sp. FW306-1B-G06A
GATCGACGGCGAGGGGGGTGAGGATCGGGAAGACCTTCTCGCCGAACATGATGCTCAAACGGTGCTGGGCCTCGTCGTCGAGTTCGTCCCAGCGCATGAGGTGGATGTGCTCATAGGCCAGAGCGGGGCGGATCTGCTCGGCGAATACGCGCGCGTGGCGTTCCTGCAGCTTCCGGGCGGCATCGCCGATCTGCTCCAGGACTTCGATGGGGCTCAGTCCGGCGGGGGAGGGCACCGCGAGTCCCGTGGCGATGCGGCGCTTCAAGCCGGCAACGCGCACCATGAAGAATTCATCCAGGTTCGAGGCGAAGATGGAAAGGAAATTGACCCGCTCCAGGAGGAAGAGGTCCGGATCCTCCGCGAGCTCAAGAACGCGGGAGTTGAAGGCGAGCCAGCTTAGCTCGCGGTCCAGGAAGCGGTCCGGGCTGATGTCGCCTTCCGGCTCGAGGGAGGGCGCAAATTCAGGAATGTCGATGCGGTCCTGGGTTGCCCGCGCAGCCGGGACTTCGGAAGACCCGAAGCGGGGAGGCAAGGTTGCGCCCTTGACCTCGGTTTTGGTGGTTCCGACCGGGTCCGGGTTCATCGGGCTCTCCTTCGTTCAGCGCGGGGTTTGATTCAACCCTACAAGGATTCCACGTACCGGAATCCTAGATGTCCTAGCCTTTCAGATACGCCTTCGTTCCGGGTTACTTCCCGGTTAACGGCGCATACATGACATCGACGTCCCAACGAACGAAGCCCAGTTTCTGGTAAAGGGCGACGGCCGCCGCATTGTCGGCGTCCACGTACAACATGACCGAGTGCAGTTCGTGGCTCTGGAGATACCTGATGCCAGCGACAGTGAGCGCTTTGCCAAGCCCCAGGCCTTGGGCCGCGGGTGTCACACCCACGACGTAGACCTCCCCGATGGCCGGATGGGGTCCTTGCCGGGGGTGCACCTTCGTCCAATGGAATCCGAGCAGTTCCCCGGCCGGGTTCACGGCGAGCAGGAAACCTGCGGGATCGAACCAATCCTCGGCCATTCGGGCGTCCAGGTCGGCCCTGGTCAGGGAGCCCTGCTCGGGATGGTGGGCAAATGCCGCCCTGTTGGCGGCCAGCCAGGCGGACTCATCCTGACCCGGCACGAAGGCGCGCAGCGAGACTCCCTCAGGCAGGCCGGCGTCGGGCAGTTCCGCGGTTGAGGACATAAGGCGCATCTTCCACAGTTCGCGCGCCGGACCGTAGCCGTAGCGGGCCGCAAGCTCCGCGGCGGCCTCGTGATTCCCGTGGGACCACGCGTTCAGCCCCTCGAGCCCGCGGCTGTCCCGGAGCGAGTCCAGCAACCGGCCCGCGGCACCCTGGTTGCGGTAGCTCGGGTGCACTGCCATTTCCAGGACTCCGGTCCCGTCGTCCGCTTCAACCACGACGGCGATTCCCGCCAGGTCCTGGCCGCTTGCGGGATCGGACTGCTCGTCCGGGGCGTACAGGGCCAGGGCGAGCACAGAGTGGTCGCCGGCATCGGCCCCGCGCAGCATGACCAGGGTCTGTTCTGACAGCGGGGGATTGCCGTCCGACTCCTCGGCGGCTGCGGCGAGCGCCTTGATGTCTTTCAACAACTCGTTGTCCGAGGCGCCTTTGACGACAAGGACGGGCCAGTTCTCCGGGTGCGCAGGGCTCATGCTGCAAGGCTATACGTCTCCGGCCGGTTTGGCGGGATGGATTTTGCAGGCACTGTGTTGGCCGTGTAAGGTCTATATCTCGTCCGGCTTCGCGAAGCAGGATACGAGGGGGATCCACCAGTGGGGTGGCCTCGATACGTTCGACCCGTATGTCCTCCACTCAAGCAAAAGAAGGCCCGGACTCAGTGAGTCCGGGCCTTCTTTGTGTTTCGAAGCTTGGGGTTCGGAAGCCTAGGCCTCCGTGAGCTCATCTTCCGGCAAGCGGACCAACGTCAGCCTGTAGCCAACGTTGCGGACCGTGCTGATGAGGTTCTCGTGGTCCACGCCGAGCTTGGCCCGCAGGCGCCGGACGTGGACGTCCACGGTGCGGGTGCCTCCGTAGTAGTCGTAGCCCCATACTTCGGTGAGAAGCTGCTGACGCGTGAATACCCTGCCCGGGTGCTGGGCGAGATACTTCAGGAGTTCGAACTCCTTGAAGGTCAGGTTGAGCGGCTGCCCGTTCACGCGGGCCGTGTAGCTTGCCTCGTCGATCACGACGCCGGCCGCCCGGATTTCGGTGTTGGTTTCCTCTTCGCCGGGGATTGCGCGGGCCACGGCCAGGCGGATCCGGGCTTCGACTTCGGCCGGGCCGGCCGAGTCGAGGACGATGTCATCAACGGACCATGCGGAAGAGACGGCAGCCATGCCGCCTTCCGTGAGGATCAGGATAAGGGGGGCGCTCAAGCCCGTGGCTTTGAGCAACTGGGTCAGGGAGCGGGCCCCCACGAGGTCCTTGCGGGCATCAAGGAAGACGACGTCGGTGGGGTCGGTTTCGAGCAAGGCCGTTGGCTCTGCCGGAAGGATGTGGACCCGGTGGTTCAAGAGCTCCAAGGCGGGCAGGATGTCTACCGACGACCCGGTGCTGTTCGTCAGGAGCAGGATGTGCGACATAGTTCCTCCAATGGGCGGTCCGCGCATCATCGGGCGTCTGAACCGGGTTTCCACCGGCCGGTAGCTGCTTATGGGGCGTGGTTCCGTTGTAACGGAAGCGTTGCAACAAGAAGCGCTGTTGACAACCGAGTATACCCAAAGGCCCCTGCAACGTCAGGGATTCGTGTCACCTTCAGCCCATGTTTGCGACATATTTGTGCCGTATAAGGCAGGATTGGCAGGAGGTTGCTCGCGGCTTGGAACGAAATGGGCCCATCGAGGATCCCATGAAGGCGCGGCGAGGTGAGGGACACAGTGAGGTCAGGGGCGCAGTGAAGTCTTGGAGCATCGGAGTGGTCGGCCTCGTGGCGCTCGCGGTTTTCGTCGCCAGCTCTTACGGCCCCACGGAAGGGTTGGTCGCCGTCGGAATCCTGGCGTCGGCCGCGGTTGGCATCGGCTGGCCCCACTTTCTAGCCGTCCCGGCGAAGAAAACGCTCGCCACGGTGATCGGCCTGAGCGGCGCGGGTTCAGCCTTGGCTGCCGGCTTCGTGCCAGCCCCCGGATTTCTCGATGCAACTCCGGCCTTCATCGCCGCAGGCGTGATTGCGGTGTTCGTCGTGCAGTTGATCCGCGGAACCGGTCAGGCCCAACGGCTCGAGTCCACTCTGGGCAGCTGCGCCGGTGTGCTGCTGAGCTGCCTTGGCGCTGGCTGGATTGCGGGGGCGAGGTTCAATGGGATCAAGGAAATGGTGTTGGTCGCTGCCCTCAGCGCCGCGGTCGCCCTCCTCGCCGGCTTGTTGCGATGGCCGGACCGGGTCGTGGCGCCCTTGGGCATCGTGGCCGCAGGGTTGGTGGCTCCGCTGGCAGGCCTGGTGTTCTCCAACATCGCGATCGTGGCTGCCATCGTGGTGGGCGTCGTCATCGGCTCAGTCCTGGTCAGTTTCCGTCGGATGGTGACGCTTCGGCTCGGCCGCCTGAACTTCCCGGCTGTCCTTGGAATGGGCGTCGCCCCCGTTTGGGCGGTTGGCGCCTTGTGCTACTTCATCGACAAACTACTCATCTACTAACAGTTAGGATGGCATCATGTCCGTACTTGCATTTGAAATCTTCTTCCTTGTCCTCCTCGGCCTGGCCAGCCTCTCGATGGCGTGGTTCGCTGGTTTTGTCGTTTACCGTCTCTTCAAAGGCCAGAAGTAGAGCTCCCATCGCTTTTGATCAACCCGTACCTTCCGGTCCACTGAGGTAATTGCTGTGCCCATTGAAATTCCTTCCGACCTGACAGCCGAACTGGTACCCCTTTCCTGGCTCATTGGTGAGTGGGAAGGCCGGGGACGGCTTGGAAGCGGTGAAGAAGACTCGGATCACTTCATCCAGCACGTCTCCTTCACGCACCACGGCCTGCCCTACCTGGAGTATCGGGCGGAAAGCTGGCTCAGCGACGAGGACGGCACCAAATTGCGGCCCCTCACCGTGGAGACAGGCTTTTGGGCGCTGGAGCGGAAAATGCTCGACGCCGACGGCGGGCCCGGCTTGATTCCCGCGGAAATCGTCCCGGTATTGAAAACTGCCGATGACGTCGAAGCCCACCGGAACGCCGACGGCGGGTTCGACATCACTGTGACGATTGTCCATCCCGGTGGCATCAGCGAGCTGTACTACGGTCAAATCAAGGGGCCGCAGATCCAGATGAGCACCGATATGGTGATGCGCGGCGGCCACTCCAAGGAATACACTGCGGCCACACGCATCTTCGGCCTCGTGGATGGCAATCTGTTGTGGCGCTGGGATGTGTCCACTCCGGGCAAGTCGCTCGAGGCCCACGCCTCGGCTTTCCTGAACAAGCTCTCCTAGGGTGCTTGTTACATAGCTTCAAGGTCTCACCGAAGAGGTCTCACTGAACGTCCCGTTTCGCAGTTCGAACCAAAGGGGAGCAGCAAGTGAACGAAGCAACTAAACCTGCCAGCTATGACGATCTCAAGGCGGTCTTTTTCAACGGGACGCTCAAGCCATCGCCGCAAGTGAGCAATACCGACGGACTGATTGCCATCAGCCGGCGCATCATGGAAAAGCAGGGCGTCAGTACCCAGGTGATCCGGACCGTGGATCACGACATTGCCGCCGGAGTGTATCCGGACATGCGCGAGCACGGCTGGGCCACGGATGAATGGCCGGAGTTGTATCCGGCGGTGCTGGAGGCCGACATCGTGGTGGTGGCCGGTCCTATCTGGCTTGGCGATAACTCCTCCCAGACCAAGAAGCTCATCGAGCGGCTCTACGCCCATTCGGGCCAACTCAACAGCAAAGGCCAGTGGGCCTACTATCCAAAAGTCGGCGGCTGCCTGATCACCGGCAACGAGGACGGCATCAAGCACTGCGCCATGAACGTCCTGTACAGCCTCCAGCACGTCGGCTTCACCATTCCGCCCCAGGCCGATGCCGGCTGGATCGGCGCCGTCGGCCCCGGGCCCAGCTACCTCGACGAAGGGTCCGGTGGTCCTGAGAGCGACTTCACCAACCGGAACACCACCTTCATGACCTGGAACCTGCTCCACTACGCCCGGATGCTCAAGGACGTAGGCGGCATTCCTGCCTACGGGAACCTCCCGGACGAATGGAAAGCCGGTACGCGCTTCGATTTTGAAAACCCGGAATACCGCTGAGCCCCAAGGACTTCTACTACATATGACTTACACGAGCCCCCTATTGTCGCGCCCCGGAGCTGTAGAAGGCGGCGGCGAGGACTCCGGCGTCGCGGCCCACTACGGCGAGCCCCTGCGGGAGCAGCGCGCACTCGCCGCAGGCACCGCCGTCGTCGATCTTTCCTACCGGGGCGTTGTCACGGTCACCGGACCGGATCGCCTGAGCTGGCTCAACACGCTTTCCTCGCAGCAACTGACCAACCTCCAGCCGCGCGTCTCAAGCGAACTGTTGCTCCTCACCATTCAGGGACGCATTGAGTTCGACGCCCGCGTGGTGGACGACGGCGAGACCACCTGGCTGTTGGTCGAAGCCACCGAGGCTGCCCCGCTGGCCGAGTGGCTCAACAAAATGCGGTTCATGTTGCGCGTCGAGGTGGCTGACGTGTCGGCCGAGTGGGCCGTCGTCGGCGCAACCAAGGCCGTTGACGCGTGGTCGGACAGGCTTGTCTGGGAGGACCCGTGGCCGCACATCGGCGTCGGCGGCTATTCGTACAGCGTGGTGGAGGAAAACTCCCACCCCGGCCTTGAGAGGCCCTGGTTCGAGTACCTCATTCCGGCAGACGAGCTTGAAGCGGCCGTTGAGGGCATGGCCCTCGCTGGCTCGTTGGCCGCGGAAGCCCTCCGCATTGCCGCCTGGCGTCCCCGGCTCGGCGCGGAGACGGATGAGAAGACCATCCCGCACGAGCTCGATCTCCTCCGGACCTCGGTCCACTTGTCCAAGGGCTGCTACAAGGGCCAGGAAACCATTGCCCGTGTCCACAACCTCGGACACCCGCCCCGGCGGCTCGTTTTCCTGCAATTGGACGGCTCGCAGCACACCCTTCCAGCGCCGGGCAGCGTTGTATTTGCCGGAGAGCGCAAGGTGGGTACGCTGACATCTGTGGCCCAGCACTTCGAAATGGGGGCAGTAGGACTGGCCCTGATCAAGCGGTCTGTGGACCCGCACGAGGTGCTGACCGTGCTGGACGGTGAGGAGCCTTATCCGGCCGCCCAGGAAGTAATCGTTGCGCCCGATGCCGGACAGGTGGTGGGGCGTCAGACCGGATTCCTGAAGGGACCCCATCGATGAGCGAAACGACGGGCGCTGAAGCCCAAGCGACGGGTGCCGATGACGAGGCCATTGCTTTGGCGCACACCTTGTTCGATGCCGCCAGGGAAGGCAACTCGGAGCTCCTGCGGAGCTACCTCAACGCCGGTGCTCCGACTGGAATGCGCACTGCCGCAGGCGACTCTCTCCTGATGCTGGCCGCCTACCACGGCCACGCGGAAACCGTTCAGCTTCTGCTGTACCACGGTGCCGATGCGAACGGGGCAAACGACCGTGGCCAGACTCCGCTGGCCGGCGCGGTTTTCAAGGGCTACACGGAGGTGGCCCGGGTTCTGATTGACGCCGGCGCAGATCCCGACGCCGGTGCGCCCACAGCGCGCGAGGCCGCCCGGATGTTTGCCCGCGCGGAGATTCTCGAACTGCTCGGATAGGCCAAGGGGGCCGTCGGGCTGAGCCCGTGCCTGGCGGCGCGGCCGCGGCGGCTGCCTTGCGGCCAAGTATTCCATGTGGAATAGTTGTTGTGGAATAGTTCGTACGGAGGATGGGGAAATGGCACGAGCCGCACTGACTCCACTTGGTGTCGCCGCATTGGCCCTCCTCGTGGAGGCGCCGATGCATCCATACGAGATGTACCAGCTCCTGATGGCCCGTCACGAGGACCGCTTGGTCAAGGTCCGGCCGGGCACGCTCTACCACGCCGTCGGCCGCCTGGAAGAGGCGGGTTTCGTCGAGTCCATGGGCATTGACCGCGCCGGCAACCGGCCCGAACGGACCACCTACCGAATCACGGGAACCGGCAGGGAGGCGCTGACCGGGCGCCTCCAGAACATGCTGGCGGAACCCGTGAACGAATACCCGAGCTTCCCCCACGCGATCGCCGAGGCACACAACCTGCCGTCCGGCGTCGTCCTCGAACTCCTGGACCGCCGCGTGGCGAACCTGGAAGACCAACTCGACTTCCTGGTCCGCGGTGAAGAAGCTGTCGCCGCAAAAGGCGTCGAGACCAAGTTCCGGATCGACGTCAAGTACCAACAAACCATGCTGCGGACGGAAATCGACTGGATACGCAGCTTCCAAAACGATCTCCGCAGCGGGCAGTTGCCGTGGTAACCGCCCAGCCAACGCACCAACGTGCAAGATATTCAGCACAGTCAAAGGAAACCCATGGAAAACGTAGCTAAACCGTGGCCCGCACTGTGGTCCCTCGTGGTCGGGTTCTTCATGATCCTGATCGACACCACCATTGTCTCCGTGGCGAACCCACGGATCATGGAGGGCCTGCATACCGACATTAACGCCGTCATCTGGGTGACGAGCGCCTACCTCCTCGCCTACGCCGTGCCGTTGCTGATCACCGGACGGCTCGGTGACCGCTTCGGGCCCAAGAACCTCTACCTGATCGGCCTCGTGGTCTTCACGCTCGCTTCGCTGTGGTGCGGCCTCTCGGGCGACATCGGCATGCTGATCGCGGCCCGGGTGGTCCAGGGCATCGGCGCAGCCATGATGACGCCCCAGACCATGGCCGTCATCACCAGGATCTTCCCGCCGGACCGCCGCGGCGCGGCCATGGGCCTCTGGGGAGCGACGGCTGGCATGGCCATCCTCGTCGGTCCGATCCTCGGTGGCGTGTTGGTTGACGGCCTCGGCTGGCAGTGGATCTTCTTCGTCAACGTTCCCATCGGCGTCGTTGCCTTCGTCCTCGTGACCCGGCTGGTACCGAAGCTGACCACGCACAGCCACAAGTTCGACGTCGTGGGTGTTTTGCTGTCCGCGGCCGGCATGTTCCTGCTGGTGTTCGGCATCCAGGAAGGCCAAAGCTACAAGTGGGGCACTGTCACCGGGCCCATTACGGTCTGGGGACTGATCATCACGGGGCTCGTTGTCCTTGCCGGGTTCGTCTTCTGGCAGTGGCTGCTGGAGCGCCGCGGCGGCGAGCCCTTGCTGCCGCTGGGCCTGTTCAAGGACCGCAACTTCTCCTTGGGTAACACCACCATCATGGCGGTGGGCTTCACCATCACAGCGTTCCCGCTTCCCACCATTTTCTACTACCAGGTAGTCCGTGGGTTGACCCCCACTCAGTCCGCGTTGCTCATGATCCCCATGGCCGTGATCTCCGGCGCCCTGGCACCTTTCGTCGGCAAGTTGATCGACCGGATCAATCCGCGCTGGTTCGCGGCCTTCGGGCTCCTCTGCCTGTCCGGTGCCCTGTTCTGGACCGGGACGCTGCTGAAGCCGGACACTCCCATCTGGATGTTCCTGCTGCCCAGCGCCCTCCAGGGCGTGGCCAATGGTTTCATTTGGGGCCCGGTCTCCAACGCCACAACCCGCAACCTGCCGCCGCGCTCGGCCGGCGCCGGTTCCGGCGTCTTCAATACGACGCGCCAGATCGGTGCGGTCCTGGGATCGGCCGCGATTGCTGCCCTCATCCAGTCCCGGCTCGCGGCCGAGCTGCCCGCGGCCCCGCCAGGCGCTGCCCCGGCAGGCGAAGGGGGATTCACCGGCAAGTTGCCGGAATTCCTGCATGACGGCTTCTCGACGGCGATGAGCCAGTCGGTCCTGCTGCCGGCCTTCGCGATCCTGCTGGGCGCAGTAGCGGCGTTGTTGTTCGGCAAGCCCAAAGCCGTCCAGGGCTGGGGTTCCCCGGCGGCGGCCCCGTCCGAGGCCAAGCCTCAAACTGTTTCGCAAGACGGCTAGCCCGCGCGAACTGGCTGACGATGCCCTCAAAATGGGGGCATCGTCTGCCAACTCGCGGTTAGCGGAGCAGGACGGAGGTCTGGATGCCCCCGTCGACGAATCCCAGCTTTCGGGCCAAGGCCATGGAGCCCCGGTTGTCCAGCGCTGTTCGCCATTGCAGCGTCAGGCCGGAGGCGAGTGCCTCGTGGGCGGCGATCGAGGCAGCCAGGGTTCCAAGTCCTTGCCGGCGCAAATCCGGCGGCACCAGGACGCCCATGTCCGCGAGGATCCCCTGCCACTCCGCATAGGCGCCGCAGGCCACCGGTTTGCGGTCCGGTTCGTTGCCGTCCATCACGGTGAAATGGTGGTCCATCCTTGAGAGATGGACTTCATTGACGTCGTCCGGAGGGCACCTGCCCTCCAGCTCGATCGCCTCCGGGTGGCCGTGCGAGACGGTGACTTCGCCGCCCGGCTGGAAGAGGGGAAGGTCGTCGGCGAACAGCAGCGCCGACGTCCCGAGCCCGTGGCCGCCGTGTTCGCGGCTGATCCGCAACAGTGCGGAATGCTCGCTCAGTTGATCGTCCGAGAGCTCGACGGCGGCACCCACCGCCCATGCCGGAGCAACCAATGCGGAGCGGCCAAAGAGCCTCACGAAGGTGATGGATTCGGCGTCTTCGTCTTCCCTGACCAGCCGCTCCCCGGTGCGGGCAGCAGGTGAGCCGGAGACGAAACTGAAGGCCTCGTCGTCGAACCCTAAGTGCCGGGCCCAGGCCAGCAGCACAATTTCCGCCGATCCCGCATCAAGTTCCATGACATCGAGTCTATGCAGTCCCGGAAAAGGAAAGGAGCAGGCAGGGCACCCGGTGGTACCTGCCTGCTCCTTGAAGAATCTGCTCTTGTGAAGAACCGGCTCAGCCGAACAGCACCGCAGCTTCGTCATAGCGGTTCTGCGGGACGGTCTTGAGCTTGCCCAAAGCGGCTTCGAAGCCCACGTGCTCGATGTCCGTGCCCTTGAGGGCCACCATGGTTCCCCAGCGGCCTTCCACGACGGAATCGATGGCCGCCATGCCCAGGCGGGTGGCCAGGACGCGGTCAAAAGCCGACGGGACGCCGCCGCGCTGGATGTGGCCGAGGATCGTGGCACGGGTTTCGATGCCGGTGCGGGCTTCGATCTCCGGCGCGAGCTGGTCGGCGATGCCACCCAGGCGGGGCCGGCCGAAGGTATCCAGGCCGCGTTCGGAGTGCGGGGCTTCCATGTGGTCCGGAACAAAACCCTCAGCGACAACAATCAGCGGCGCACGGCCACGGTCGTGGGCCTCCTGGACCCACTCGGTGATCTGCTCGATGCTGACCTTCTGCTCGGGGATCAGGATGGCGTGCGCGCCGGCGGCCATGCCCGCGTGCAGGGCGATCCAGCCCACGTGGCGGCCCATGACCTCGGCGATCATGCAGCGGTGGTGGGATTCTCCCGTGGTGCGCAGCCGGTCGATGGCCTCGGTGGCGATCTGGACGGCGGTGTCGAAGCCGAAGGTGTAGTCGGTGGCGTCGAGGTCGTTGTCCACGGTCTTGGGGACGCCCACGATCCTCAAGCCGGCGTCGGTGAGGCGCTTCGCGGCGGCCAAGGTGCCTTCGCCACCGATGGCGATGATGGCGTCGATGCCGAGGCGGTCCATGTGGGCCTTGATGACATCCGGCCCGCCGCCGTTTTCGAACGGGTTGGTGCGGGAGGTGCCAAGGATGGTTCCACCCTGTTTGGCGATACCGCGGACCATAGTCCGGGGAATGTCGATGACGTCGCCCTCCACGACGCCCCGCCAACCGTCCCGGAAACCGACGAATTCCTGGCCGTGGATGGCGATTCCCTTGAGGACGGCGCCGCGGATGACGGCATTAAGTCCGGGGCAGTCGCCACCGCTGGTAAGGATTCCAATTTTCATGAGGGCTCAAATCCTGGCTAGGAGGTATACGTGCAGAGCGCCACGCTGAGCTCACAATGATTGTAGGGGGCAATGTGGGGTAGGACACAAACCGTGACCGCCGCGGATGAGACTTTTGAAACAACCAGGAAACAGCCCGGGCGAACCCGGGCTGTGCTAGTTCCTGCCTTGCGAGCGCTGGGTGAGGAAGGATTCCAGCGCAATGGTGCCGCTTTGGTTGGGAAGCAGCAACCATGCCACCACGTAGATCACCACGGCGGGCCCGGGTAGCAGGCAGAAGATCAGGTAGCCAATGCGGACGTAGGCTACGTCCACATTCAGCTTGGCGGCGATGCCACCGCAAACCCCTCCGATCAAACGCTGCGGACCGCGCTTCAGGCCGATGCCCCGTACGATGCTGAAGAACTTGTTCATGGCTAGAGCCTTCCCTGTTGTGGCTGCTTTGTCACGTGCTGCTTGCTAGCGGTGCTCGGAATTGACGGCACCGGAGTCCGGGCTGGACCCGCGGTCTTTTCGTGAGCGGGCGGAGACCAGGCCTCCGATCACGAGTGCCGCGCCGGCTCCGATCATGAGCCCGATCAGCACATAGGTGCCGTTGAGGACCACGAGGCCGAGTTTGGAAATGATGATCAAAGCTGCGAGTGCCAGGACAATCAGCCCCCAGACCACGGTGCCTACCCTTGCCCGGGCGGTTTGAACCGGGGTTTCAGGTGCTGTTTCAAATGCCTGCGTGGGTTCGTGCGTGCTCATGTCAGTTTCCTTCCTGGACGGTGACGTTGCTCAAAGTGCCGTTGAGCCTGACGACAAGCTTGGCGCCGGGTTTGTCCGTGTTGAAGCTGTCCCGGGTACCGCCATTGCCTTGGGTGACGGCGCTACCGTCTTGCTTGAGGTTCGCGAAGGTCATGTCCGCCTGGACCTCCACCGGCACGGTCGCCGGGATGACGAGTTTGATATTGCTGGCGGTGACGTCCATCGGAACAACGACGTCGGAGCTCAGCGGCGCGCTCAGGTTCAGCTTGGTCAGGTCGACGGTCCCGTTGGCCCCGGTGATGTCGAAGCCTTTGCGGGCATCGTCGATGCTCACGGGATTCCATTGGGCATTCTGGAGACGGAAGTGGTCCGCGTTGGGCGCGATATTGAAGATGCCGCCGATCACCAGCGTGGCTATGGCCAGGAAGCCGAGTAGTCCCGACGTGCGGCCACGAAGCCCCGCAACAAGGATCCCGAGGCCGAGGACTCCGGCGCCCGTGGCCCAGACCACCGCGTTGGCGGCTTCGCCCAGGTGGATGACGTTGCCGGCGTCGAGCAGCTTGAGTGTTCCGCCGGCCAGCAGGGCAGCCCCCGCTGAGACCGCTACGATGGCCGCGCCCGGCCCCTGCCGCCTTGGACGCTCGGGGCGTTCAGGGCGGTTGGGAACGCCGGCCGGTGGGTAGGGCCCTGCGGGATTGACGGGACCCGAGGGGGTTCCCGGCCCCCCGGTTCCGTAATTACCGGTTCCGCCGGTTCCGTATGTCCCGGCGCTGTAAGTCCCGGCGCTGTAAGGACCCGCGCTGTAAGGGGCGGCCGGGTAGCCTGCCGAGGCGTGTGTGTCCGCGCCGCCAAAGGAACCTGGAGCGGCCGCGTAGTTGTGTGTGCCCATTGTCTGCCTTCCGTTGCGGGCTTTGCTGCGCTGGATCAGGAAATAGACCAGGTAGATGATGCCGCCTACCCAGAACAGCGTCCACAGGAGTCCGGGAACCCCATTCCAGCCCCATCCCCAGAAACCGCGGCCGAGGCTTGGCAATCCGATGATGGTTGTGATGAGGGCTCCGGTCATGCCTGCGGACCAGCGGCCCGCCCCGGCCTCCTGTGCATGGATGCGGCCATCGGGTTCGGGCAGGAGCGCCCAGGCGATGCCATAGAGCAGGATGCCTATGCCGGCGAAGAGGGTGAGGATGATAAAGATGCCGCGGACGATCAAAGGATCGATGCCGAAGCGGTGGGCGATGCCGCTGGCCACGCCGCCCATCCACCGGTCCCGGCCACGGCTGATGCCTTGGCTTCGGATCCAGTTGAAGAAGTTCTGCGGGGGAGCTGGCACGGCGTAATTCGGTGCCGCGCCGCTGGTGTTGCCGGCGTTCGGCTGGGCCGGTTCTTCGGGCACGCCCGTCGCGGCCGGCTGGCTGGATTCTGCAGGTTGTCCGGGCTCCGCAGCTTGTCCGGGGTCCTCTGGATTCATGCTGTTCGCGTTCATACTTCGATCTTGCCGTCCGGCGACGTCTCCCTCTATTGGGGGATACCCTGAACGTTCCCTGAGTGGCCCCCTGAGATGCCCTGCTTCGAGCGCCGAAGACCCTGATACGTGTTTGGATGGATTCATGACAACCGCCACGCAACGCCCGCCGCTGGTCCGGAGCAGCGACCGGATCATTGCCGGCGTGTGCAGCGGCCTGGCGGACCATCTTGGCTGGCCCGTGAAGTACATCCGGCTCGCCATGGTCCTTGCCTCGTTCGCCGGCGGCGCGGGCCTGGCTTTCTACGCCTGGCTCTGGGTCATGGTGCCCACCGCTGACGAAAGCGCCCGCCGAAACAGCCGCCGGCCGGCGTCGCCCATTGCTCCCGCGGTGAGCCTGCCTCCTTCGGTGAGCATTCCTCCCGACGTTGCAGCGCCCGACGGCGCGCAGCCGGTGCCGCTGTCCACCCCGGCTCCCGTCGTCGCCTCCTGGTTCAGGATTCGGCGGATCCAGTATGGGAAAGAGATCCTCCTCGGGGCCGGCCTGCTCCTGGTGGCCGCCATCCTGATCGCCCGGCAGTTCGGCGTCGAGGTCCCCCTCGGCACGCTGATCCCGGCGGCGGCCATACTCGGTGGGGCGGCGATCGCGTGGATGCAGTTGGACGAGACGCGCCGGGCCGGGCTGGTGGACAAGACGAAGGCGGACCAAGCCGGTGGCTGGGTCCGCCTTGCTGCAGGCCTGGCCCTGGTGGTTGCCGGGGTGTTGGTCATGGTGTCCGGTCCGGCTCGTGGGAGCAGACCTGGCTCGCGCTGCTGGCTTCCATCGCGGTGCTGGGCGGCGTGGCCTTGGTGCTGCTGCCGTGGGGCTTGAAGTTCTGGAAGGACCTTGAAACTGAGCGGGCAGCGCGGGTTCGCGAGACCGAGCGGGCCGAGATTGCCGCCCACTTGCACGACTCGGTACTGCAGACGCTCGCCTTGATCCAACGCCGTGCCGGTTCGGAACAGGACGTGGTCCGCCTCGCCCGTGCCCAGGAGCGTGAACTGCGCACCTGGCTGTACCGGGACGCCGCCAAGGATTCGGGGCTCCTCGCGGAGCGGATTGCCGCAGCCGCAGCCGAAGTGGAGGACGCCCACGGACATCCGGTCGACGTCGTCAGCGTCGGAGACACCGCCATGACGGACAGGCACGAAGCCCTCGTCCTGGCGGCCCGGGAGGCCATGCACAATGCTGCCCGGCATGGCGGCGGAGCCGTGTCCGTCTATCTCGAGACTTCCGACACCGGCAGCGAGGTTTTCGTCAGGGACCGCGGACCCGGCTTTGACCCGGATGCCGTCCCGGAAGACCGGCTCGGTGTCAAGGAGTCAATCGTCGGACGGATGAAACGCCACGGCGGCACTGCGGTCATCAGCAGTAGTTCCGAGGGCACCGAAGTACGCCTGAAACTGCCCGTCGAGAACGCCGACAAAGCAGAGAACCGAAACGGAGAAGCCAAAGTATGAACGCCCTATCAGAGCAAGTAACGCGGAAGGTTCGCGTGGTGATCGTGGACGATCACGCCATTTTCCGGTCCGGGCTGAAGGCCGACCTCGATTCGCGGATCGACGTCGTGGGCGAGGCCGGAACAGTGGAACAAGCCATCGCCGTGATTGCCGAGGTTCAGCCGGAGGTGGTGCTTCTTGACGTCCACTTGCCCGGCGGCCTTGGCGGTGGCGGCCGGGAGGTCATCAGTGCATCCTCGGCGTTGCGCGGGAGCACGAGCTTCCTGGCCTTGAGCGTCTCGGATGCCGCCGAGGACGTCGTGGCCGTCATTCGGGCCGGGGCACGCGGCTACGTCACCAAGACCATTTCCGGCCCGGAGATCTCCGACGCCGTGGTCCGCGTGGCCGACGGTGACGCGGTCTTCTCGCCGAGGCTGGCGGGTTTTGTCCTGGACGCGTTTGGAACTTCCCCGGCCGAGATCGCCGACGACGAGCTGGACCGTCTTTCCGCGAGGGAACTGGAAGTCATGCGTCTCATCGCCCGGGGTTACAGCTACAAGGAGGTGGCCAAGGAGCTGTTCATTTCCATCAAGACCGTGGAAACCCATGTCTCTGCGGTACTCCGCAAACTCCAGCTCTCCAGCCGCCACGAACTGACCAAGTGGGCCGCCGAACGCCGCCTCCTCTGACGCCCGCTCACCTATGGGGGCTTAAACCCAAACGCCCGCTCACCTGTGGCGGGTTAAACCCAAACGCCCGCTCACCTCTATCCCAAGGTGAGCGGGCGTTTGCGCGGGCGGAAGGCTACTTGGCCTGGCCGAGGAATTCCTGGAGGCGTCGAACGCCTTCGGCGAGGTCGTCGTCGCCCAACGCGTACGAGAGGCGCACGAAACCGGAGGGGCCGAAAGCCTCGCCCGGAACAATTGCGACCTCAACCTCGTCGAGGATCAGCGAGGCAAGCTCCGCGGACGTTGACGGACGGACGGGACCGTTCGACGTCGGGAATTCCTTGCCCAGCAGCCCGCGGACGTCGGCGTACACGTAGAAGGCGCCGGTCGGCGTCGGGCATTCCACACCGTCGATCGCGTTCAGTCCGGCAACGATCGCCTTGCGGCGGCGGTCGAAGGCGACCTTCATTTCGTCGACGGCGGTCAGCGGACCGGACACCGCAGCGAGGGCTGCGATCTGCATGATGTTGGAAACGTTCGACGTCGCGTGCGACTGGAGGTTGGTGGCGGCCTTGATGACGTCGGCCGGGCCGATCATCCATCCGACGCGCCATCCGGTCATGGCATAGGTCTTGGCGACACCGTTGAGGATGACCACCTTGTCGCCGAGTTCGGGGGCGGCGGTGGCGATCGAGGTGAAGGGGACGCCGTCGTAAGTCAGGTGTTCGTAGATCTCGTCGGTGACAACCCAGAGGCCCTTGGCCGCGGCCCATTTTCCGATTTCGGCCACTTGTTCGGCGCTGTAGACGGCGCCGGTCGGGTTGGACGGGGAAACGAAAAGCAGGATCTTCGTCCTGCCGGTGACCGCGGCTTCGAGTTGCTCCACGGTGACCAGGTAACCCTGCTCGGGTCCGGCGAAGACCTCGACGGGAACGCCTCCGGCCAAGCGGATTGCCTCCGGGTAGGTGGTCCAGAAAGGCGTGGGGATGATGACTTCGTCGCCCGGATCAACCAGGGTGGCGAAGGTGTTGTAGACAGCCTGCTTACCGCCATTGGTAACCATCACCTGGGAAGCATCGACTTTGTAGCCCGAGTCGCGGAAGGTCTTGTCCGCGATGGCCTGCTTCAGCTCCGGCAAGCCGGCAGCGGGGGAGTAGCGGTGGTACTTCGGCTGCGAGGCGGCCTCGACGGCGGCCTTGACGATGTAGTCGGGGGTCGGGAAGTCGGGCTCCCCGGCGCCAAAGCCGATCACGGGGCGACCCGCTGCCTTGAGCGCCTTGGCCTTGGCGTCAACGGCAAGGGTGGCGGACTCGGCGATGGCGGAAATTCGCTGTGAAATGCGGGCGGCAGGTATTCCGGCAGACATTAAAGCACCGTTCTTCGCGGGCAGCTCATGAGCTGGATGGTGGGATTCGACGGAATCTACTTTATGCTGTTCTGCGGAGCTATCGGGCTAACGTCTCGAAAGTGACAGTGCATGCTGATCAAACGAGCGCTGATCACACGAGGCTGATCGCGTCAGCGGGAAGGCCTGAACGCTCCGGAAATGGCCCGGTTCGACTATCGCGACGTTGTTGCGTAGACTGGTTCACCGGTGTTGAAAAACATCACAATGGTTCGCGCCCCAGATTGGCCCGGAATCCCGTGTTCTTGGAGATTCCTTGGCAATGATGGAGTGCGGCCAAATATGGATTCGTTCCATAGGGTAGTGGCGCAATTGGTAGCGCAGCGGTCTCCAAAACCGCAGGTTGCAGGTTCGAGTCCTGTCTGCCCTGCGCAAGCTGTTCCGGGTTTCGCTCGGAACAAGCGCAGCAACCATGACTCTGATCAGAGTCGGGTCAACGACGTTTGCATAGATGAGTGAGGATCAGGTGACCGAAACAGCTGCGAGCAGCTCGAAGGGCCGCCCTGCCAAGAAGTCCGATTCCGGACTCTTCGCTCGAATTGCTCTTTTTGTCCGCCAGGTAATTGGCGAGCTCAAAAAGGTAGTTGCCCCCACCCGCAAGGAACTGGTCAATTACACAGTCGTGGTGCTGGTGTTCGTGGCCATCATGATGTTGGTCGTCACCATCCTGGACCTGGCTTTCGGTACGGGAATCAAATGGGTTTTCGGCGCTACCGGCACCACGAACCACTAAGCGGATCGCTCCGCAAACCGCGTGAAATCCCCGGAAAATCAAGGGATTTCACAGGGTTTGCGGAATTGAGCCATTTAAATAGGCATGTTAGGCAATGAGGAAGCAGGAGACCAAGTGTCTGAGCAGGAGCTCGAGGTAACTGAGACTGAGCTGGATGGGCCCGCTGAAAGCACGGCCCACGCCACGGCTGACGCCGTGGAAGGATCCGAGGTCGATTCTGCTGCGCCCGAAACTGCCGACGTCGACGACGCCGACCAGGATGAGTCCGATGACGCCGAGTCCGATGACGCCGATGCGTCCGACGACGAGTCCGGCGCCGACGCCCTGGCCGCCGCTGCAGCCGTAGCGCCCGCCGACCCCGCCGAGGAGTTCAAGGCCAAGCTTCGCCGCCAGGAGGGTGACTGGTACGTCATCCACTCCTACGCAGGCTACGAAAACCGCGTCAAGGCCAACCTTGAGACCCGCATCCAGACCTTGGACATGGAAGATTACATCTTCGAGATCCAGGTGCCCATGGAGGAAGTCGTTGAGATCAAGAACGCCCAGCGCAAGATCATCAACCGCGTTCGCATTCCGGGCTACGTCCTCGTCCGTATGGACCTGACCGACGCATCCTGGGGCGCCGTCCGCCATACCCCGGGTGTCACGGGCTTCGTGGGCAACGCACACAACCCGGTCCCGCTTCGCCTCGATGAGGTCTTCTCCATGCTGGCCCCGGTCTTCGAAGAGCAGCAGGCCGAAAAGGGCAAGCCGGTCAACAAGCAGCACCAGACGCCCGTCGACATCGACTTCGAGGTCGGAGAGTCCGTCATCGTCAAGGAAGGTCCGTTCGAGACCCTTCCCGCCACGATCTCCGAGATCAAGATGGATTCCCAGACGCTTGTGGTGCTGGTGTCGATCTTCGAGCGCGAAACCCCGGTTACGCTCGCATTCAACCAGGTCACCAAGATCTAGTTGATCCAAGAATTTCGCCCCGCGGTTGCCCGCTTAGCAGCCACGGAGCGGTCGGTCGCCTTGCCATGGCGGCCACAAACCTGAGGCACGCTCCTGTGTCCTAGGAAGTTATTGAGAGAAGGACCTACATTGGCTCCCAAGAAGAAGGTCACCGGCCTCATCAAGCTGCAGATCCAGGCAGGTGCCGCCAACCCGGCCCCGCCGATCGGTCCTGCGCTTGGCCAGCACGGTGTCAACATCATGGAATTCTGCAAGGCGTACAACGCTGCAACAGAAGCCCAGCGCGGAAACGTTATCCCGGTTGAAATCACGGTCTACGAAGACCGCTCGTTCACCTTCATCACCAAGACCCCGCCGGCTGCAGAGCTCATCAAGAAGGCTGCAGGCGTTGCAAAGGGTTCGGCCACGCCGCACACCGTCAAGGTTGCCAAGCTGACCCAGGCACAGGTTAACGAGATCGCCACCACCAAGATGGAAGACCTCAACGCCACCAGCCTTGAGGGCGCTGCCAAGATCATCGCCGGCACCGCACGCTCCATGGGCATCACCGTCGAGGGTTAATTCCCCTCACCGCTTCATGGCGTCTGTTTTGGGAAACTGACGACGCCGGGTAGCACCGCCGGGAAACCGGCACCATTGAAATATTGAGAATGTTGGAGATCCACGCCGGATGTCCAACTGTGGCAGGGCCCAGCGCGGTCCGCAGACCACAACTGCACAAGGAGAATAAGCAGCATGGCAAAGCGCAGCAAAGCATATGAGGCAGCCGCAGCCAAGATCGAGGCAGACAAGTTCTACGCCCCGTTCGAGGCCATCAAGCTCGCCAAGGACACCAACCCGTCCAAGTTCGACGCCACCGTTGAGGTCGCTTTCCGTTTGGGCGTTGACCCGCGTAAGGCCGACCAGATGGTCCGCGGTACCGTCAACCTGCCGCACGGCACGGGTAAGACTGCCCGCGTCTTGGTGTTCGCAACGGGCGACAAGGCTGAAGCAGCAATCGCTGCAGGCGCCGACTTCGTTGGTTCCGATGACCTGATCGAAAAGATCGCAGCCGGCTGGACCGACTTCGACGCCGCAGTGGCAACCCCTGACCTCATGGGCAAGGTTGGCCGTCTCGGTAAGGTCCTCGGCCCGCGTAACCTCATGCCGAACCCGAAGACCGGTACCGTGACCGCTGACGTCACCAAGGCTGTCAACGACATCAAGGGCGGCAAGATCGACTTCCGCGTCGACAAGCACTCGAACCTGCACTTCATCATCGGCAAGGTTTCCTTCGACGAACTGAAGCTGGCCGAGAACTACGCAGCCGCTCTGGAAGAGGTGCTTCGCCTGAAGCCGTCCGCTTCCAAGGGCCGCTACATCCAGAAGGCTACGGTCGCCACCACGTTCGGTCCGGGCATCTCCGTTGACCCGAACGTCACCAAGGTTCTCACCGAGGCGTAAGCCGCCGGGAGCATCGACTCTGAAAGGACCGTCCGGCATTAGCCGGGCGGTCCTTTCGTTGTAGGCGAACCGTCACCTATCGCGGCCGGCGACCGCTGATTAGGCTGAGGGCATGACAGGCCAGGTTCCGGATTTCAGCATCCACGAGCTCCATCTGCCGGAGTCCCTGGATGGTCCGGACGGCAAGGTTTTCCGGGAGCTCTCATCCGTGATGGACGCCATGGTGCTGGAAACCTGGGGAAACCTGGAACGGGCGTCCTCGGCCCAGGCCCGGCTCGCCGGATGGCGCGATACCCCATACGCGGTATCGAGGCACTTCTTCGCCCGGGTGGACGGAAGGATCATTGGCCACGCGTCCTGCGAAGTTCCGCTCAAGGACAACATCCAAACCGCGTGGCTCGAGGTAGATGTGCTGGAGGCGTACCGCCGGTACGGAATCGGAACCGCGTTGCTTCGCACCGTAGAAGGCATCGCGAAGGCCCAGGGGAGGCACGTCCTGCAGGCGCACACCGAACACCCCATCGGCCTCGCAGGAGCAGAGGGAGTACCCGGGGGAGTATCCGACGTTGCTCCGGGAGCAGCCTTCTGCCTCAAGAACGGTTACACCTTGGAACAGGCCAGCAGATTCAGCACGTTGGACATGGACCACAACGCGGAATGGGCAAGGCTGGAGTTTGCGGCGCACTCCAAAGCAGACGCCGATTACGGGGTCCTTGCCTGGACGAACCGTTGCCCCGCCGAATACGTGGACCGCATGGCCGGGCTGATGGGCCGGATGAGCACGGATACTCCGGCGGGAGGCCTTGAGATCGAGGCAGAGGACTGGGACGCTGCCCGCGTCAGGCAACTCGAAGACACCATGCTTGCCGAGGGTCAGACTGCCCTCGTGGCCGCCGCACAAGACCGGAGGATGGGGGAGCTCGTTGCGTACACCGTGATCTACCTTGATCCCGCGAAGCCCGGTGTGGCCGAGCAGGACGATACTTTGGTGGCACCGCCGCATCGGGGCCATGGGCTGGGAATGCTCGTCAAACTGGCCAATCTGCGCAGGCTGCCGACGGAATATCCGTCCGTGGGGCGCGTCATGACTTTTAATGCCGAGGAAAACGAACATATGCTGTCCATCAACGTACAGCTCGGCTTCAAACCGGCCGGATACGACGGCGAATGGCAAAAGAGGATCAAATGACGAGCACGGTGGAGATCGGCCAACTCTGGATCCCGGATTCCCTTGACGCCGATGACGCAAAGGATTTCCTGGCCGCCGTCGAAGTCAGCCGCAGGGTCCGCATGCAGATCTGGGGCACGGACGATCTTGCCTACACGCCGTTGGAAAAACTGCTCGAACTCGGCGACCCTTACGAACGCCAGGTCATTCTCGTGGCCCGCGTCGACGGCCGCATTGTCGGTACGGTAGACATCGCGCTTCCCCTTGCCGACAACATGGACCTGGCCGAGTTCACCCTCGACATCCTTCCTGAATTCCAGCGCAGGGGCGTCGGGCGGCAGCTCCTGGAAGCTGCCGAGCACTTCGCCAGAAGCGAGGGCCGGACCATGATCATGGTGGACACGAACCATCCTGCCGAGTCCCTCCGGGGTGGTGCCGAAGGTCAACTCGTGCCTGGCAGCGGCCTGGGCTTCGTTCCCTTGGCCAGCCGCGAGGTCGATTTTGCCCGGCGTACCGGTTACACCCTGCAGCACATCGAACAGTTCAGTTCCTGCGCGCTCCCGCTGGATTCAAAGCTCGTAGCCGAGCTTGAGGCCGAGGCCGAAGACGCGAACGCCGGCCGTTACCAGGTCCACCACTGGACCGATCGGTGCCCCCAACAGTGGCTCGAAGCTGTGGCCGCCCTGGAGAACGCAGCCGGCGAGGTGGTGTCGGAAGGCAACGAGGCCCCGGAAGCCGAACAGCAGCAATTAGTGTTCGACGCCGGTGTGTTGCGGCAGGCGGAGGACGCCGCCGTCGCGCAGGGACGCCGAACGGTGGTCACCGCCGTCGAACACGTCGCCAGCGGGCGGATCGTCGGACTCACCACGATCGGGGTCCTGGCGCAACGCCAGGATGTCGTCTTCCAAGACGACACGATCGTCCTGCAGGAGCACCGCGGGAACAAGCTCGGGCTCCTCATCAAGGTCGCCAACATGCAGCGCCTGAGCGAACAGTTTCCCGACGCCCGCGTGATCTACACCTGGAATGCGCCGGAAAACCGGTACTTGCTGACGGTGAACAAGCAACTGGGATTCACCACGGCCGGGGTCACGGGGTTGTGGCAGAAGGAACTGCCGAACATGGGGCCGAGGGTCACCTCCTCCGAGTAGGCGGCGCGATTTGGCGATGCACTTGCCCGTCCCGTAAGCTTGAACTACCAAAGACCGTCGGTTGATGGGAATCCACTCCTCCGGGCACAGCTCAACTCTGTAGCTGCGTGCGGAAGAACCAAGTGGTTTCCTAGACGAAGGACCCTGACAAAGGGCGGCCGGCGCAGGTGAACGAAGCAAATCTCCATGATCATTGGATCGTGTTGAGCCAAGCCCCGTGCATCTGCGCGGGGCGTTTTTTAGTTGCAGCTCTTTTGAGCGGGGACCCGGAAAACCGGCTTTATTCCCCGGAAGGAGGGTTATGGCAACGCCTAGCAAGATCTCTGCAGTAGCTGAGATCACCAACGATTTCAAGGAATCGAACGCCGCTGTCCTGACCGAATACCGCGGGCTCTCTGTTGCACAGCTCAAGCAGCTGCGTGTTTCTCTCGGCCTGGACACCAAGTTCTCGGTCGTCAAGAACACCCTGACCGCCATTGCAGCCAAGGAAGCTGGTGTCGAAGCATTCGACGGTCAGCTCGCCGGCCCCACTGCAATCGCATTCATCAAGGGTGACGCGGTTGCTGCCGCCAAGAGCCTGACGGACTTTGCCAAGGCCAACAAGCAGCTTGTCATCAAGACCGGCTACTTCGAAGGCAAGGCACTGAACGCAGCAGAGGTTGCCGCACTGGCAGCCCTCGAGTCCCGTGAGCTGCAGCTCGCCAAGGTTGCAGGCATCCTCAAGGCACCTGCTGCCGCGGCTGCTCGCATCATTGACGCCCTGCGCCTCAAGCTTGAAGAAGAGGGCGGCGCTGTAGCACCGGCCGCTGACGAAGCACCGGCTGCCGACGAGGCTCCCGCCGAGGCTGCTGCAGAAGAGGCTGCCGCTCCGGCTGAAGCCGCTGAAGCAGCAACCGAAGAGAACTAAGTTCTCCCCACTCAAACTGCGGTGCAGTAACGGACAACGTCCGTGGCAGCACCACCTATAGGAAGGACGCCAAACATGGCGAAGCTCAGCAACGAAGAGCTCATTGAAGCTTTCAAGGAACTGACCATCATCGAGCTCTCCGAGTTCGTCAAGCTCTTCGAAGAGACCTTCGAAGTTACCGCTGCTGCTGTTGCAGTCGCCGGCCCTGCCGGTGGCGCTGCTGCTGAAGAGGCCGAAGAGAAGACTGAATTCGATGTCGTCCTCGAAGCTGCCGGTGACAAGAAGATCGCAGTGATCAAGGAAGTTCGCGCCATCACCTCCCTCGGCCTCAAGGAAGCCAAGGACCTGGTTGACGGTGCACCGAAGGCTGTTCTCGAAGGCGCCACCAAGGAAGCCGCTGAGAAGGCCAAGGAGCAGCTCGAAGCTGCCGGCGCCACGGTTACTGTCAAGTAACTCGCGTTCGCGCTTTCAGGAAGCCCCGTCCGGATTCGTCCGGGCGGGGCTTCCTGCATTTAACAGCAACGCGGGGTCACTTACGGCCCATTAGGTGCTGCCGGATGGGCCGTAAGTGACCCCGCGTTGCTCAGATGGGGTCGCTGATGTCGGCTACGATCGCGCCCAAGGCCTCAGTGAGGGAATCCGCTTTCACGAAAGCGCTGAATCCGTGTTCGCCTGCTCCCATGGAGATCCTGCGTCCGGCGATGCTGGCATCCGCATAGACCGGCCAGGGCGTCGAACTTCCCAGCGGCGTGATGGTGCCGCGCTCATAGCCGGTTGCCTCGAAAGCGATGTCGGCCGAGGGCATCGACAGCTTGTTGACGCCCAGGAGGGCGCGCAACTTGGGCCAGGAGATCTGCCGGTCACCCGGAACCAGCGCGAACAGGAACGAGCCGTCCCGGTGTTTGACCACAAGGGACTTCACGATGTCCGCCGGTGTGACCCCCATGATGCGGGCAGCTTCCTCAAGGCTGCTAGCCGCCGCCCGCTCTACGAGCTGGACGTCGAGTCCGCGTGCGGCCGCGTCAGCCAGGAATCGCTCAGTGCCCCGCATACATGCTCCATTTCCGTTCACGGCCACTCCGCCGCCGAACTCGCCGAATATCTAGTCGCGGTAGAGAAGCAGTGCTTCACCTTGGCCGCCGCCACCACAGAGCGCAACCGCCGCCTTACCCTTACCGCGGCGCTTCAGCTCGTGGGCCGCGTGGAGGGCCAGCCGCGCTCCTGAGGCACCGATCGGGTGTCCAATCGCGATTGCTCCGCCGTGCACATTGCACTTCTCCAAGGGATAGTCCAGGTCCTTCAAGGACTGTACCGCCACCGAACCGAAGGCTTCATTGATCTCGATGAAGTCCAGGTCGGCCGTTGTCCACCCAGCACGGTCCAGCGCGTGCCGTATCGCGTTGGAAGGCTGCGAATGCAGGCTGTTGTCGGGTCCCGCCACCTGGCCGGGCTTGCCGACGACGGCAAGGTAGTCAAGGCCGTTCTCCTCGGCGAAGCGGCGGCTCGTGAGCACGAGTGCGGAGGCGCCGTCGGACAGGGGAGAGGAGTTGCCTGCGGTGATGGTTCCGTCGGTGGCAAAGGCGCCCTTCAAGGGGGCCAGGGTCTCGAGCGTGGTCTGCGGGCGGACGCCTTCGTCCCTTGTCAGCACCAAGGGTTCTCCCTTGCGCTGCTTGACGCTGATGGGGGTGATCTCGCCGTCGAACACTCCTTGCTCGGCGGCCGCGGCCGCACGCTGGTGCGAAGCGGCGGCCACTTCATCCTGGGACCGGCGGTCGATGCCCAGCGAGAGGTTCTTGATCTCGGTGGACAGGCCCATTGACTGGCCATCAAAGGCGTCGGTGAGCCCGTCGTGGGCAGCGACGTCGAGGGCCTGGATGGCGCCGTAGCTCCAGCCTTGCCGGGAACCGGGCAGCAAGTGCGGAGCGCGGCTCATCGATTCCTGGCCGCCGGCAACCACGACGGCGGCATCGCCACTGCGGATCATTCGCGCTGCGTCGATCACGGCGGTCAGTCCGGAGAGGCAGACCTTGTTGATGGTGACGGCGGGGATGTTCCAGCCGATGCCGGCGGCGATGGCGCTTTGCCGGGCCGGATTCTGGCCGGCGCCTGCCTGCAGGACCTGCCCCATGATCACTGCGTCCACTTTGTCCGCGGTGAGCCCGCTCGCCGCAATGGCGCCTGAAATGGCGTGAGCGCCGAGCTCGACGGCGGTGAGCCCGGCCAGTTGCCCGTTCAACCGTCCCTGTGGGGTACGGCTGGCGGAAAGGATGACAACGTCGTTGTTGTTGTCCGTTGTGTCTGAGGGGGTGCCCATTTTCTCTCTTCCGATCAAGGGTGGTGAGCCTAGGTTACCGTGGCGTAGATCACCTCTCCATTCAACAATGGAGCCTGGATCAACATTCCGCCCGCGCCAGCAAGAGGCCGTTGCCGCATAGGTGCCTGCGGCAACGGTGCTTGCATTCAGGCGGGATGTGGGGTAGACAGGTGGGTTGATTTGCCGTATTGTGGATATTTGCGTCTTCCCTGTTAACCTTCAGCCTTCATATAGCGGTGGGCTTTACCTCTCAGCTGCGCCATCGACGTGCCGTTAAGAACGAGCATGGTCTTGGTCAGCCGGGGTCCCGGGTCATATAGCGGAACCGGAAAGGTACACTGCGGATTCAATCTGCAGGGTGCAAGCGGGGGAGATCTGAAAACGCCTGAAGGTCTGTGGAAGGATCCCTCTTGGTCGCCTCGAGCACCTCTAATAACGAAACCGCTAATACGGCAAGCACCGATGGTGCAACTCGCCGGCTCTCATTCGCAAAGATTCACGAACCGCTGGACGTTCCGAATCTGCTCGCACTGCAGACAGACAGCTTTGACTGGCTGGTCGGAAACGAACGCTGGCAGTCGCGGGTAGCGAAGGCTGTCGAGGAAGGCGACCTGAGCGTCGCCACCACCTCCGGACTTGCCGACATCTTCGAAGAGATCTCCCCCATCGAGGACTTCCAGGGCACCATGTCCCTGAGCTTCTCCGAGCCGGAGTTCGCTGATCCGAAGTACACCATGGCCGAATGCAAAGACCGTGACGCCACTTACTCGGCACCGCTGTATGTCAAGGCCGAGTTCATGAACAACAACACGGGTGAAATCAAGCAGCAGACCGTGTTCATGGGCGATTTCCCTCTCATGACCGAGAAGGGAACGTTCGTCGTCAACGGCACCGAGCGTGTCGTCGTCTCCCAGCTGGTCCGTTCGCCGGGCGCCTACTTTGAGCGCACCGCCGACAAGACCAGTGACAAGGACATCTTCACTGCAAAGATCATCCCGTCCCGCGGTGCATGGTTCGAACTCGAAATCGACAAGCGCGACCAGGTCGGCGTACGCCTCGACCGCAAGCGCAAGCAGTCGGTCACCGTTCTGCTGAAGGCCCTCGGCTGGACCGAAGGCCAGATCCTCGAAGAGTTCGGCCAGTACGACTCCATGCGCGCAACGCTAGAGAAGGACGCCACCGAAACCCGCGAAGACGCCCTGCTGGACATCTACCGCAAGCTGCGTCCGGGCGAGCCGCCCACCGTCGAGGCTGCCCAGTCCCTGCTGGACAACCTGTACTTCAACGCCAAGCGCTACGATCTGGCCAAGGTTGGCCGTTACAAGATCAACCGCAAGCTCGGCATCGACCGCTCCCTTGGCGACAAGGAAGCTTCGGTCCTGCACGTTGAAGACATCGTGGCCATGATCAAGTTCCTCGTCGCGCTCCACGCCGGCGAGAAGACCCTCATGGGCAAGCGCGATGGCGAAGACCACGAGCTCCGCGTCGAGATCGATGACATCGACCACTTCGGCAACCGTCGCATCCGCGCCGTCGGCGAACTGATCGAAAACCAGGTCCGCACCGGCCTCTCCCGCATGGAACGCGTCGTCCGCGAACGCATGACCACGCAGGACGTCGAAGCGATCACGCCGCAGACCCTGATCAACATCCGCCCCGTTGTGGCAGCCATCAAGGAGTTCTTCGGAACGTCCCAGCTGTCGCAGTTCATGGACCAGAACAACCCGTTGTCGGGTCTGACCCACAAGCGCCGCCTGTCGGCCCTTGGTCCGGGTGGTCTGTCCCGTGACCGCGCAGGCATGGAAGTCCGAGACGTTCACCCGTCCCACTACGGACGTATGTGCCCCATTGAAACTCCTGAAGGCCCGAACATCGGCCTGATCGGTTCGCTGGCTTCCTACGGCCGCATCAACCCGTTCGGTTTCATCGAGACTCCGTACCGCCTGGTGTCCGAGGGCGTCGTTTCCGATGAGGTCCAGTACCTCACCGCCGACGACGAAGCCGAAGTCCTGATTGCACAGGCCAACGCACCGCTGGATGCCGACAAGAAGTTCGCGGAAGAGACCGTGCTTGTCCGTGCCCGTGGTGGTGGAGGCGAGCCCGTTCTGGTTCCGGCCGGCGAAGTTCAGTTCATGGACGTTTCCCCGCGCCAGATGGTGTCCGTAGCTACCGCCCTGATTCCGTTCCTCGAGCATGACGATGCAAACCGCGCACTCATGGGTGCCAACATGCAGCGCCAGGCTGTGCCGCTGGTCCGTTCCGAGGCCCCGTTCGTGGGTACCGGCATGGAGCGCGCTGCCGCCGTCGACGCCGGTGACGTCGTCATCGCGAAGAAGGCCGGTGTCGTCAACGAAGTTTCCGCTGACCTCGTCACCATGCTTAACGACGACGGCACGGAAACCAGCTACCGCATCAACAAGTTCGCCCGTTCCAACCAGGGCAACTGCTACAACCACCGTGTCCTGGTCAACGAAGGCCAGCGCCTCGAAGTCGGCGGCATCATCGCTGACGGCCCGGCAACGGACCAGGGTGAGCTCGCCCTCGGCAAGAACCTTCTCGTGGCATTCATGTCCTGGGAAGGCCACAACTTCGAGGACGCCATCATCCTGTCGCAGCGCATCGTCGCTGAGGACGTCCTTTCCTCCATCCACATCGAGGAGCACGAGATCGATGCCCGCGACACCAAGCTTGGTGCCGAGGAAATCACCCGTGACATCCCCAACGTGTCCGAGGAAGTCCTCGCAGGACTGGACGAGCGCGGCATCATCCACATTGGTGCCGAGGTTGAAGCCGGCGACATCCTGGTCGGAAAGGTCACCCCGAAGGGTGAAACCGAACTGACTCCGGAAGAGCGCCTCCTCCGCGCGATCTTCGGCGAGAAGTCCCGCGAAGTGCGTGACACCTCCCTGAAGGTTCCCCACGGTGAGTCCGGCACGGTTATCGGCGTGCGCGTCTTCGACCGCGACAACGACGACGAGCTGCCCCCGGGCGTCAACCAGCTGGTCCGCGTCTACGTTGCCGCCAAGCGCAAGATCACCGACGGCGACAAGCTCGCCGGCCGCCACGGTAACAAGGGCGTCATCTCCAAGATCCTGCCGATCGAAGACATGCCGTTCCTTGCCGACGGTACCCCTGTGGACATCGTCCTGAACCCCCTGGGTGTTCCGGGTCGTATGAACGTCGGCCAGGTGCTCGAAACGCACCTTGGATGGGTTGCCAAGACCGGTTGGAAGATCGAAGGCGAGCCGGAGTGGGTCAAGAACCTCCCGAACCTGCCTCGTGAAACCGGCCAGACGACCGTTGCCACCCCGGTGTTCGACGGTGCACGCGAAGAGGAAATCACAGGTCTGCTGGATTCCACCAACGTGACCCGCGACGGCGACCGCCTGATCGACTCCTCCGGCAAGACCCGTCTGTTCGACGGCCGCTCCGGCGAGCCGTTCCCGGACCCGATCTCCGTGGGCTACATGTACATCCTGAAGCTCCACCACCTGGTGGACGACAAGATCCACGCACGCTCCACCGGCCCGTACTCCATGATCACGCAGCAGCCGCTGGGTGGTAAGGCTCAGTTCGGTGGCCAGCGCTTCGGTGAAATGGAAGTGTGGGCGCTCGAAGCATACGGCGCTGCCTACACCCTCCAGGAACTGCTGACGATCAAGTCGGACGATATCCACGGCCGCGTGAAGGTCTACGAAGCCATCGTCAAGGGCGAGAACATCCCCGAGCCTGGCGTTCCGGAATCCTTCAAGGTCTTGATCAAGGAAATGCAGTCGCTGTGCCTGAACGTGGAAGTCCTTTCCACGGATGGTACGACGATCGAAATGCGTGACTCTGATGACGCAGTCTTTACGGCTGCGGAAGAACTGGGCATCGATCTGTCTCGCGCAGAGCCCAGCTCCGTAGAAGAGGTCTAAACAGCCGCTCTGGCTGGCGGTGCAGACCGCCAGCCAAGGCTGCTGCCTCTTTCCGTAAACCCAAGACTTCAGAATTTAGAGAACAAGAGAGAACAGGGACCATATGTCCAGCGAATCCTCCTTCGGCCTCATGCAGATCGGCCTCGCCACCGCGGAAGACATCCGCGGCTGGTCTTACGGTGAGGTCAAGAAGCCGGAAACTATCAACTACCGCACGCTCAAGCCCGAGAAGGACGGCCTCTTCTGCGAGAAGATCTTCGGCCCGTCCCGGGACTGGGAATGCTACTGCGGCAAGTACAAGCGCGTGCGCTTCAAGGGCATCATCTGCGAGCGTTGTGGCGTTGAAGTCACCCGCGCCAAGGTGCGCCGCGAGCGCATGGGCCACATCGAGCTGGCCGCTCCCGTCACGCACATCTGGTACTTCAAGGGTGTTCCCTCCCGTTTGGGCTACCTCCTTGACCTGGCACCGAAGGACCTTGAAAAGGTCATCTACTTCGCTGCCTACATGATTACGAGCGTCGACACCGAGAGCCGTCACGCGGAACTGCCGAACCTTCAGGTGGAGCACGACCTCGAGAAGAAGCAGCTCGTCGACAACCGCGACAGTGACATCGCCACGATTGCCCGCGACCTTGAGGACGAGCTTGCCCGCCTCGAAGGTGAAGGCGCCAAGGCTGCGGACAAGAAGAAGGCCCGCGACTCCGCGGACCGCCAGATGGCCAACGTCCGCAAGCGCGCGGATGCTGAGATCGAGCGCCTCGAGCAGGTCTGGGACCGCTTCAAGAACCTGAAGGTCGCCGACCTCGAAGGTGACGAAGGCCTGTACCGCGAACTGCGCGACCGCTACGGCATGTACTTCGAAGGCTCCATGGGTGCCGAAGCCATCAAGAAGCGTCTTGAGAACTTCGACATGCAGGCAGAGTCGGAGTCCCTCCGCGACACCATCCAGAACGGCAAGGGCCAGCGCAAGACGCGTGCCCTCAAGCGCCTGAAGGTTGTCAACGCTTTCCTGACCACCAACAACAGCCCGCTTGGCATGGTGCTGGACGCCGTCCCGGTGATCCCGCCGGAACTGCGCCCGATGGTCCAGCTGGACGGTGGCCGCTTCGCGACCTCCGACCTCAACGACCTGTACCGCCGTGTGATCAACCGCAACAACCGACTCAAGCGACTGCTTGACCTCGGCGCTCCGGAGATCATCGTCAACAACGAGAAGCGCATGCTTCAGGAAGCTGTTGACAGCCTCTTCGACAACGGCCGTCGCGGCCGTCCCGTCACGGGTCCGGGCAACCGTCCGCTGAAGTCCCTGAGCGACATGCTCAAGGGCAAGCAGGGCCGTTTCCGCCAGAACCTCCTCGGCAAGCGCGTCGACTACTCCGGCCGTTCGGTCATCGTCGTCGGTCCGCAGCTGAAGCTGCACCAGTGTGGTCTGCCCAAGCAGATGGCCCTGGAGCTCTTCAAGCCGTTCGTGATGAAGCGCCTGGTTGACCTCAACCACGCGCAGAACATCAAGTCGGCAAAGCGCATGGTCGAGCGTTACCGCCCGCAGGTCTGGGACGTGCTGGAAGAGATCATCACCGAACACCCGGTGCTGCTCAACCGTGCACCTACCCTGCACCGCCTCGGCATCCAGGCATTCGAGCCGCAGCTTGTTGAAGGCAAGGCCATCCAGCTTCACCCGCTGGTGTGTGGCGCCTTCAACGCCGACTTCGACGGTGACCAGATGGCAGTCCACCTGCCGCTGAGCCCCGAAGCGCAGGCTGAAGCCCGGATCCTGATGCTGTCCTCCAACAACATCTTGAAGCCGTCAGATGGCCGTCCGGTGACCCTGCCTTCGCAGGACATGATCATCGGTCTGTACCACCTGACCACCAAGCGCGTTGGTTCCGCAGGCGAAGGCCGTATCTTCTCCTCGGTTTCGGAAGCCATCATGGCCTACGATGCCCGCGAGCTGCACCTGAACTCCCAGGTCAAGATCCGCCTTGAGGGCTTTGTGCCTTACGCCGGCTGGGAAGCTCCGGAAGGTTGGGAGCCGGGTCAGACCGCACTGGTCCAGACCTCCCTCGGCCAGGTTCTCTTCAACGAGACCCTGCCGGAGGACTACCCGTGGGTTGAGGCTGTTGCCGACAAGGGCGAGCTTTCCCGTATCGTCAACGACCTCGCAGAGCGCTACCCGAAGGTTGTCACGGCTGCAACGCTGGACAACCTGAAGGACGCCGGTTTCTACTGGGCAACCCGCTCGGGCGTCACCGTGGCAATCTCCGACATCGAGGTGCCCACCTCCAAGCCGGCCATCCTTGCCGGTTACGAGACCATGGCTGCCAAGATCCAGGGCCAGTACGACAAGGGCCTGATCGACGACGACGAGCGTCGCCAGGAACTGATCGAGATCTGGAACAAGGCCACCAACGAAATCGCCCAGGCGATGCGTGACAGCCTGTCCCCGATGAACACCATCAACCGCATGGTGTCCTCCGGTGCACGTGGTAACTGGATGCAGGTCCGCCAGATCGCGGGTATCCGTGGTCTTGTGGCCAACCCGAAGGGTGAGATCATCCCGCGTCCGATCAAGTCCTCGTACCGCGAGGGCCTGTCGGTGCTGGAATACTTCATCGCCACGCACGGTGCCCGTAAGGGTCTGGCCGACACCGCGCTGCGTACCGCCAACTCGGGTTACCTGACCCGTCGTCTGGTGGACGTTTCGCAGGACGTCATCGTCCGTGAAGAGGACTGTGGCACCGAGCGTGGTCTCATGACCGCAATCGCCGTGCCGGACTCCAACGGTGAGCTGGTCCTTGACGAGAACGTCGAGAACAGCGCCTACGCACGTACCCTCGCCGTCGACGTCGTCGACTCCAAGGGTGCTGTGCTGGCAGCTGCCGGCACCGACTGCGGCGACGTCGTCATTGCCGAGCTGCTCGCAGCCGGCATCACCGAGGTCAAGGTCCGTTCCGTGCTCACGTGTGAGTCCAAGGTCGGTACCTGTGCGCTCTGCTACGGCCGTTCGCTGGCCACTGGCAAGACCGTTGACATCGGAGAGGCCGTCGGCATCATCGCCGCACAGTCCATCGGTGAACCCGGTACCCAGCTGACCATGCGTACGTTCCACACCGGTGGTGCTGTTTCCGCCAGCGGTGGCGACGACATCACCCAGGGTCTGCCCCGTATCCAGGAGCTCTTCGAAGCCCGTACTCCGAAGGGTGTTGCACCGATTGCTGAAGCAGCCGGCCGCATCGCCATCGAGGAGTCCGAGCGCCAGATGCGCCTCATCATCACCCCGGACGATGGTTCCGAGGAGATCGCCTACCCGGTGCTGCGCCGTTCCCGCCTCCTCATCGAGGATGGCGAGCACGTCAGCGTCGGCCAGAAGCTGATCAACGGTCCTGTGGACCCGAAGCAGGTTCTGCGCATCATGGGTCCGCGTGCCGCCCAGAAGTTCCTGGTGGACGAGGTCCAGGGCGTTTACCGCAGCCAGGGCATCGGCATCCACGACAAGCACGTGGAAGTCATCGTCCGTCAGATGCTGCGCCGCGTGACCGTCATCGAATCCGGCGACTCCGATCTGCTTCCGGGCGAGCTCGCTGAGCGCAGCCGCTTCGAAGACGAGAACCGTCGCGTGGTGTCCGAAGGCCGTACCCCGGCTTCCGGCCGTCCGGAACTGATGGGTATCACCAAGGCATCTCTGGCAACTGAGTCCTGGCTGTCGGCCGCTTCCTTCCAGGAGACCACCCGCGTTCTGACGCAGGCGGCCATGGAAGGCAAGAGCGACCCGCTGCTCGGCCTCAAGGAGAACGTCATCATCGGTAAGCTCATCCCGGCCGGTACGGGCTTGCCCCGTTACACCGAGGTCACCGTGGAGCCGACTGAAGAAGCAAAGGCGAGCCTGTTCACGGGCCCCAGCGCCTTCACCGACTTCTCGTATGACGCCCTGGGCGGCGACGGAGCTCCCGAGTTCCACGCCATCCCGCTGGATGACTACGATCTCGGCAACGACTTCCGCTGAGAAGTCTGAAACGCAAGGACCCCGTACTCACTGAGTGCGGGGTCCTTCCCGTTAAGCGCCCGACGACGGCGGCCGGCATCCGCCGTCGTGGTTCACCCCTCTACACCCGATTAAGGCCTCAGATCAAGCCATGCTAGAATTTTGGTAATTGTTCTGTGTGGCAGTGGATGAAGGCCGCCGCAGCATCATTTCGGTTTTGTTCTCATGATGTTGGGTGGAGCCTGTTTCCGGGTTGCGGGCTACGTGCGCAACGAATGCCGCACTTTTGCACGCCCACCGGTCTTCGGGCCAGGGTCGCATGGACAACGCCAAAGCTCTCACGCAAACACAGGCCAACGCCTGGGCGCGGAGCAGAGATCAACCAACGGAGAACACGAAAGTGCCTACGATTAACCAGCTGGTCCGCAAGGGCCGCACGCCGAAGGTCTCCAAGACCAAGGCTCCCGCGCTTAAGGGCAGCCCGATGCGCCGCGGTGTTTGCACCCGCGTTTACACGACCACCCCGAAGAAGCCGAACTCGGCTCTCCGTAAGGTTGCTCGTGTCCGCCTCAACGGTGGCGTTGAAGTTACCGCCTACATCCCCGGTGTTGGCCACAACCTCCAGGAGCACTCCATCGTGCTGGTCCGTGGTGGTCGTGTGAAGGACCTTCCGGGTGTCCGTTACAAGATCGTCCGTGGTGCCCTCGATACCCAGGGTGTCAAGAACCGCAAGCAGGCCCGCAGCCGCTACGGCGCAAAGATGGAGAAGAAGTAATATGCCTCGCAAGGGTCCGGCCCCGAAGCGGCCGCTAGTTTCCGATCCCGTTTACGGTTCCCCGTTGGTCACCCAGCTGATCAACAAGGTTCTGATCGACGGCAAGAAGTCCACCGCAGAGCGCATCGTTTACGGCGCACTCGAAGGTGCACGCGCCAAGTCCGGTGGCGACCCCGTCGCTGCCCTCAAGAAGGCCATGGACAACGTCAAGCCTTCCCTCGAGGTCCGCTCCCGCCGTGTCGGTGGCGCAACCTACCAGGTTCCCGTTGAGGTCAAGCCGGGCCGCTCCACCGCCCTCGCTCTCCGCTGGCTGGTTGGCTACTCCAAGGCCCGCCGCGAGAAGACGATGACCGAGCGCCTCCAGAACGAAATCCTGGATGCGTCCAACGGTCTCGGTGCCGCTGTGAAGCGTCGCGAAGACACCCACAAGATGGCCGAGTCGAACAAGGCCTTCGCACACTACCGCTGGTAAAACTTCCCGTACGCCGCCGGCTCCCTGAGCTGGCGGCGAACGTGTAGTCCATCCGAAAGGGAGACACCGTGGCACAGGACGTGCTTACCGACCTTAGCAAGGTCCGCAACATCGGCATCATGGCCCACATCGATGCCGGCAAGACCACCACCACCGAGCGCATCCTGTTCTACACGGGTGTGAACCACAAGATCGGCGAAACGCACGACGGTGCTTCGACGACTGACTGGATGGAACAGGAAAAGGAACGCGGCATCACCATCACGTCTGCCGCCGTGACCTGCTTCTGGGACAAGAACCAGATCAACATCATTGACACCCCGGGCCACGTGGACTTCACGGTTGAGGTCGAGCGCTCGCTGCGCGTCCTCGACGGCGCCGTTGCTGTCTTCGATGGCAAGGAAGGCGTTGAGCCGCAGTCCGAGACCGTTTGGCGCCAGGCCGACAAGTACAACGTGCCGCGTATCTGCTTCGTCAACAAGATGGACAAGCTCGGCGCTGACTTCTACTTCACCGTAGACACCATCATCAGCCGCCTCGGCGCCAAGCCGCTGGTTCTCCAGCTGCCCATCGGTGCAGAGAACGACTTCATCGGCGTCGTGGATCTCCTTGAGATGCGCGCACTGGTGTGGCCGGGCGATGCCAAGGGTGACGTCACCATGGGTGCCAAGTACGAGGTCCAGGAGATCCCCGCCGATCTCCAGGCCAAGGCTGAGGAATACCGTGCACAGCTCGTTGAGACTGTTGCCGAGGCTTCCGAGGAACTCATGGAGAAGTACCTCGACGGTGAAGAACTCACTGTCGAGGAGCTCAAGGCCGGCATCCGCAAGATGACCATCAACTCCGAGCTCTACCCGGTTCTCTGTGGTTCTGCCTTCAAGAACCGCGGCGTACAGCCGATGCTGGATGCTGTTGTTGACTTCCTGCCGAACCCGCTCGACGTCCCGCCCATGGTCGGTCACGACCCGCGCGACGAAGAGAAGGAGCTCACCCGCAAGCCTTCCGCCGAGGAGCCGTTCTCGGCCCTCGCGTTCAAGATTGCGGCGCACCCGTTCTTCGGTCAGCTCACCTTCATCCGCGTGTACTCCGGTCACGTGGAAGCAGGCGCCCAGGTGGTCAACTCCACCAAGGGCAAGAAGGAGCGCATCGGCAAGCTGTTCCAGATGCACGCCAACAAGGAAATGCCTGTTGAAGGCGCTACCGCGGGCCACATCTACGCAGCAATCGGTCTGAAGGACACCACCACGGGCGACACCCTGTGCGACGCCAACAACCAGATCGTCCTCGAGTCCATGAGCTTCCCGGAGCCCGTGATCTCGGTTGCCATCGAGCCGAACACCAAGGGTGACCAGGAGAAGCTCTCCACGGCCATCCAGAAGCTCTCCGCTGAGGACCCGACCTTCCAGGTCTCCCTCAACGAAGACACCGGTCAGACCATCATCGCCGGCATGGGCGAGCTCCACCTGGACATCCTGGTGGACCGCATGCGCCGCGAATTCAAGGTCGAGGCAAACGTCGGCAAGCCGCAGGTTGCTTACCGCGAAACCATCAAGCGCGCTGTAGAGCGTCACGACTACACGCACAAGAAGCAGACCGGTGGTTCGGGTCAGTTCGCAAAGATCCAGATCGCTATCGAGCCGATGGACACCGCCGACGGCGAGCTCTACGCGTTCGAGAACAAGGTCACCGGTGGCCGCGTGCCCCGCGAGTACATCCCGTCCGTTGACGCGGGCATCCAGGATGCGCTCAACGACGGCGTTCTGGCAGGCTACCCGGTTGTCGGCATCAAGGCCACGCTGATTGACGGCGCGTACCACGATGTTGACTCCTCGGAAATGGCGTTCAAGATCGCCGGCCGTATGGCTTTCAAGGAAGCCGCACGCAAGGCGAACCCGGTTCTGCTCGAACCGCTGATGGATGTTGAGGTCCGCACCCCTGAGGAATACATGGGTGAAGTAATCGGTGACCTGAACTCCCGCCGTGGCCAGATGCAGTCCATGGAAGACGCCGCTGGCGTCAAGGTGATCCGTGCGCACGTTCCGCTGTCCGGCATGTTCGGCTACATCGGTGACCTGCGTTCGAAGACCCAGGGCCGTGCTGTGTACTCCATGACGTTCAACAGCTACGCCGAGGTCCCGAAGGCAGTTGCCGACGAGATCATCCAGAAGAACCGCGGCGAGTAATCACCGACGGATAAACCAGGATGTTGGCCCGTTCCGGGAAAGCATTCAGCGCAGGCGCCGGGCTGTAGCCCAGGCCGCAGTCCGGTCCTTGCGCGAACAGACTCCAGGTACCAACATTGGTCCCTGAATCTGCAATTTCACCAAATCCAAAGCCCCCAAGTAGACTTGCTGGAGTTTCTGCCGCGAAAAGCGCGGCCGAGGAGCAACTCACTTGAAATCGTTCTAGGAGGAACCTGTGGCAAAGGCAAAGTTCGAGCGGACTAAGCCGCACGTCAACATCGGCACCATTGGTCACGTTGACCACGGTAAGACGACGCTGACTGCCGCCATTTCCAAGGTGCTGTACGACAAGTACCCCACTCTCAACGAGCAGCGCGACTTCGCGTCGATTGACTCTGCTCCGGAAGAGCGCCAGCGTGGTATTACCATCAACATCTCCCACGTTGAGTACCAGACCGAGAAGCGCCACTACGCACACGTAGACGCTCCGGGTCACGCTGACTACATCAAGAACATGATCACCGGTGCTGCCCAGATGGACGGTGCGATCCTCGTGGTTGCCGCCACTGACGGCCCGATGGCTCAGACCCGCGAGCACGTTCTGCTCGCCCGCCAGGTTGGTGTTCCCTACCTGCTGGTCGCGCTGAACAAGTCCGACATGGTCGACGACGAAGAGCTTCTCGACCTCGTTGAAATGGAAGTTCGCGAGCTGCTCAGCGCTCAGGGCTTCGATGGCGACGACGCTCCCGTTGTCCGCGTTTCCGGCCTCAAGGCACTCGAAGGCGACCCGGTTTGGGTCAAGTCCGTCGAGGACCTCATGGAAGCTGTCGACAACTCGGTTCCGGACCCCGTTCGTGACCGCGACAAGCCGTTCCTGATGCCGATCGAAGACGTCTTCACGATCACCGGTCGTGGCACCGTTGTTACGGGTCGCGCCGAGCGCGGTACCCTCGCGATCAACTCCGAAGTTGAAATCGTTGGTATCCGTCCGGTCCAGAAGACCACCGTTACCGGTATCGAGATGTTCCACAAGCAGCTCGACGAAGCATGGGCCGGCGAGAACTGTGGCCTCCTGCTCCGCGGTCTGAAGCGCGACGACGTCGAGCGTGGCCAGGTTGTCGTCAAGCCGGGTTCCATCACCCCGCACACCGACTTCGAGGCCAACGTCTACATCCTGTCCAAGGACGAAGGCGGACGTCACAACCCGTTCTACTCGAACTACCGCCCGCAGTTCTACTTCCGTACCACGGACGTAACCGGCGTTATCACCCTGCCGGAAGGCACGGAAATGGTTATGCCTGGCGACAACACTGAGATGACCGTTGAGCTCATCCAGCCGATCGCTATGGAAGAGGGCCTCGGCTTCGCAATCCGTGAAGGTGGCCGCACCGTTGGTTCGGGACGTGTTACCAAGATCATCAAGTAGTTTCTACTTGTAGATCGGTGGAGGATCGGACGCCTGGCGTCCGGTAGCAAAGCAAAGAAGAACCCCGTCACTATTGTGGCGGGGTTCTTCTTTGCTATGGTTTATCTATCGAATGGATTAATGACGAAGTGTGGATCCGTGACTTCGCGGATCCGCAGGCCGTGCGGCTTCGTCGCCCTTGGACAGGAGAGCAGGAATGTCTGGCTTCTTTGGCACCATCCTCGTAATGGTTTTTGTCCTGGTCACTGCTTTGGTGTCGTATTCCTCAGGGAAATCGAAAGGGCGTTGGCTTGCCGAACGTGCTGCCTCACGGCTTGCAGACGATTCCGTCAGGCAGTATCGCTCAGGCTATCTGGCCGGCCACCTTGCAGGGTGGCGCGACGCCGAGGCCCACCGCGGCGCTGCTCCCGCGGAGTACCGGGAGTCCGGCCCGTCGCGCCCGGAGGGTTGGCAAACGCGCGCGACGGCTCCCGTCCAGGACGTCCCGGCCCTAGCAACTCCAGGCCAGGCCGCCCCAGCCAAGACCGTTCCGGCCCTGCCCGTTCCACTTGAACCTTGGCCATTCCCCATCCAGTCGCCAGAGGCCCGGATCCCGCCGGAGGCGCTGCGGGAAGAGGAAGCGGCCCGGAAACGGAAGCGGGACCGGCAGAACATCAACATCACCCTCTACGTGGCAAGCCTGCTGCTGGTCGCCGCTTCGGCGCTGTTCATCGGCTCCAGCCTTCCGTCCGTTCTCCGCTTCGTCGGAGTCTGGGCCATCACGGCTGCCTTCTATGCTGCGGGTTTCGTCCTCCATGCGAGGGCTCCCAGGCTTCGGCCCGCCGCGATCGCCTTCGCGGGAACAGGCCTTGCGTTGATCCCCGTGACGGGCCTGGCGATGTACAACTTCGCGTTGCACAATGGCCCGGCGGCCTGGCTGGTTACGTCCATCGTCGGGACGGTGGCCTATGTTGTCGCCGCGGTGCGACTCGACAACAGGGTTCTCGCTTTCCTGTCGTTGAGCTTCGTGGTCTCCGCGGCGTGGTCGGGCGTGTCCATGCTGGGCGGTGCCCTCGTCTGGTATTTCGCATGCCTGATCGGATTCGCCGTAGTCCTGACCCTGATAGCCATGCGCAGACCGCGCTGGCTTCCGCCGGTCTATGTCCGGCCCTTGATGTCCCTCCACCCCTATGTGGTGCCGCTCGTTACGCTTGCCGCGAGCTTCGTTCCCCAACATTTGGGGAAGGGCGAGTACGCCATCGTCATGATGGCGTGTGGACTGTATTTTGCCGTGATGGCGGCCCTTCCGCAGGGCATCTTCCGGCTCCCACAGTTCTATGCCGCGCGGCTCTCATTCACGGTGGCGTTCCTTGTACTCCTGTCCGACGCGGGGCTTGGACTCCCGGAAGTGCTGCTGGCCGGCGTCGTTCTCCTTGCGGCGCAGTCGCTATGGTCGGCATTCGACAGCAGCCGGCTGGTCCGTTGGTTCCCTGGGCCGGGCACATCCCAGGCGATCCGGCGCTGCCGCATTGATGCCGTGGCGTGTTTTGGCCTTCAATCGGCGGCTGCCTTCATGGCGGGCCTTGCCATCCTGGTCCGGCATTCCGGGACGCCCGTGGGGATCCCGTTGTTCGCGACCCTCCTGTGCGGTCTGGTCCTGGCGTGGAAGCTGGGCGGCGAGGCCGAGTGGCTCCCTGTTTCCGCTCTTGTGATTGCTGCCCCGTTTGCCGATGAGCTGGGCGGTTGGCCGACAGCGGCATTGTTGGCTATCGCCGGCGCGTTCTGGCTGCTGCGCGCAAGCAGGCCTAGGGAGGGCAAACGCAAGGTCTTTGTCCTCGCGGGGCGCATTGCGCTCACTCTCAGTGTCCCGGCAGCGACGGCGGCGGTAGTGCCGGAGACTCCCGAGCGCCTTGCCGCCGTCGTCCTGGCGTTCCTCGCCGCAGTGACGTTCCAGTTGCTATTGGAGGCCGCGCTGGTCCGCTCGGGTGTCAGCACCTTCGCGCCGACCGCCTGCCTCGCAGCCTTTGCCGGTACCGGCATGGCAGCGCTGCCTTTGCTTTTTTTGCTGGACCAAGCATCGGGCCAGCCCCTCACTGTATCGGCCGTGGTGATTCATGTCCTTGCAGTCGCTTTGCTCGGCTTGACGCTGTTCCCGAAAGCTGTCAGCGACGCCGTGAGGACCGGAAGGGTGGTCGAGTTCCTCGCCCCGGCGGCATTTGCCTGGTCGGGGGCGTTGTCCTTCGGGGCAGTGTCTGTGTCGTTGGGAAACACGGTGTTGCTCGTCGGTGCGCTGTACTTCGCCGTTCAGGCGCTCCGCCTTCCCCGCACCCTGCATCGCCGCAGCTATTGGTGGGCAGCCCGTGCGCTCGTCACCCTGCTCGCCGGCACAGGCTATCTGCAGCTGCTCCGGGACGGAGGCGGTTTGGTGGTGGCGGGGGAGAGGCTTCAACTTGCCACCGTGGTGTTCGTCGCCTTGACAGTCCAACTGATTCCGCCCCTCGTGGAGGCGGTCCGCGGTATTGACCGGGGCCTTGCGACAGTCGACGCCGCCGTGCTGCTCCCCTTCATGGCCGGTGCAGTCGCCGTCGTCAGCGTCTCCGGGAGTTACTCCGACGGCTCCGTGGCCGGAAGCTGGCAGGCGGTGGCGATCTCGATCACCATGGCGGCGTCGGCTGTGGCGGCGGGGTTCCTGCTTCGCACCGAGTCCGCCTCCGCGGTCTTCGCGCCGGCGACGTTGGCGCTCTTGCTATTGCTTCGCGGTGGGCACATTCACGAGGTCGAGGCTTTGCTTGCCATCTTCGCCGTATTCGGCGCCGTCATGGTCGCTGCGGTGCCCGCGCGCATGGCGAAGGGCGTCTACTTCATCGCCGCCAGGATTCTCACGGCCGCCGTTGCCGCGGTATTTGCCCACGATGTATCAGCCTCCGCCACCGCGGTGTCGCTGACTTTCGCGGGAGTCCTGGTGCTGCAGCACATCATCCGCGGGCTCATGCGGAACCGATTGCAGCAGATTCCCTTCCAACAGGCGGCAGTGTGGGTGACGCTCAGCGCGCAAGCAGTGCTTCCGGCGACGTACCTTTCGTCTGTGTCTCAGCCGGAAGCCCACGACGGCGGCCGCTGGGTGCTGCTGCTTGAGCTGGCCGTGCTGTTGGTTTCCGCCGTGGTCGCTCATCGGATCTTCACCGCCCGAGGCGCTGTGTATTTCACCATTCCGGCGTCGATCGCAGTGGTGGTGGCGGCCGGACCCGAGGTGTCCTTCCCTCCCGGAACCTGGCTGGCCGAACCCTTGCTGGGCCACACGGCGGTGCCCCTGGTGCTGCTCGCTATGTCACTCGTGGTGACTTGCGTGAGGCTACTCGTCCAACCAGGAAGCGGCGTCCCTGAACGTTGGTTCTGGCTGGCGGCGTCGCTGGCCTTCGGCGGTGCCGGAGGGGTGGCGTCCGTTGATGTATCGGACACCGCCATGGGAATGGCTGGACTGGTGCTGGCGGTGGTCTGCTTCGTGGCCTCCCACGTCGAGGGAATGCCGGGCTTCTACCCGCTTGCCTCCGCCGCGAGCCTCGTTGGTGCTACGGTCTTGGCTGCTTCGGTCCTGGATGACGCTCGGCCCCTGTGGCTGTCTGGGGCTCAATGGGAGGATTTCCTGCCGTGGCTCCTGGGCTGCGCAGGATCGGCCGCTGTGCTTTACGCTGTCCGTTGGTCCCGGATCCCGGGCGTGGGATCGCACCCAGTGCGCAAGTTGTCGCTCGCTGTAACAGCAGGAGGGGGATTTGCCCTGGCCGCAGCTGCAGGCCTACTGCACGATGACACCGCTGTGGCAGGAACGTGCTTGCTCGGCGCTGCCGTGGCCGTGGCTTTCCTCGAGGTACCACGCGCCATCAGATTCGCTGTCGCGGAGCTCGGTGCGGTGCTGGTGCTCTCAGCCGCACAGCGGGCGGTCCTCTTCGTCCATGGAGCCAGGCCCGAGTTCTTCTGGGTGGTGCAGTGGTTCGCGGTCCTGGGTGCGGTTTTGGCAGGGGTGCGCTATTACGTTGGGGACACGCTGGAGGGGCGTATCAGAGGGGGGATCGCTTCAGGCTTGTTGTCCTTCGGAGGCCTCCTCTCGATAGTGCCAGGAAGCCTCTTCCCGGGCACTGTGCCACAGCAGCTATGGGTCCTCGTCGGATTTGCGGTGCTAGTGCTTGCCGGACTTGTCCTCGCCGAGCGCACGTTCGTGTGGTGGGGTGCCGTGGGTGTTGCGCTCAGCGTGATGTGGGCCCTTCGTTCCTATGCCTTCGCGATGCTCGCCGTGATCGCCTTGGCATTGATTGTCCTTGCGGTCTGGCGCCTCAACAGGACTGCGCCCTGATACCGTTGCCTCAAGGGAGGAATGCGAAATGGGAACGCTGATTTTTCTGGTCTTGGTGGTTGTTGTGGTAGCCGGGGTGTTGTGGGGAAGGAAATACTTCCGCCGCGAGATCGAGCGCGCCAAGCGCATCAATCGGGCGAACAGGAAAGACTGATTTAGCACAATCGGTCCACAAAGTGACTTCGAATCAGCCCCGTCGCGCCTTGCTCAAGGACTGGTACCAGTAGTACGAGTCCTTGGGGGTTCTCTCGAGGGTATCGAAATCAACGTGCACCAGGCCGAACCGCTGCGAATAGCCTGCGGCCCATTCGAAGTTGTCCAGTAGCGTCCAGACGTAGTAGCCGAGAAGGTCGACGTCGTGGGCGATCCCGCCGGGGGCAGTGGCCCTCAAGGCCTGGCCAAGGTGCGAGGCAAGATAGCTGATGCGGTCGGCGTCGTGCACCGGACCCTGGGTGTGGTCCGGTTCCGGAAAGCTCGCGCCGCTCTCCGTGATGAACAGCGGAGGCAGCGCTGCTCCGTAGCGGTCCTTCAGTTCCCGCAGCAGGATTCCGAGGTGTTCGGGAGCCACGGGCCAACCGAATCCTGTCGTCTCGTATTCGGGAAACGCCGCCAGATGGAACGGCAGCTTGGCCATCATGTCCGGGGTGTTCCAGTGGGCGGTTCCGTCGCCGCGGCCCGAGGCCACCTTGACGGGGTAGTAGTAGTTCAGGCCGTAGAAATCCAACGGTTGGTGGATGGTTTTGAGGTCCTCGTCGCGGACCTTGCCCAAGGCCCGGAACCAAGGCCTTACCTGGAGCGGCGGCTTTGGGTACTTCCCCAGGAGGATGGGATCGGCGTACACCCGGTTGAAGATGAGGTCGAAGGCCTTGGCCATGAGACCGTCTGCAAGCCGCTTGCTTGCGGGCCGGACCGGAGAGTGGACATTGGCTACGCCGACAGTTCCCGCCACGCCGGCGGCGCGCAGGGCCTGGACGGCGAGGCCGTGCCCCAACAACTGGTGGTGGGCAGCCGGCAGGGCATCGAAGAGCAGACGCCTGCCGGGAGCGTGGACACCGAGCGCATAACCTTGCAACGCGACCGAAACCGGTTCGTTGAGGGTGACCCATTGCGCCACGCGGTCACCGAAGCGGTGTGCGGCCGCGGCGGAGTATTCGGCGAACCGTTCCGCAGTCGCCCGATTCAGCCAGCCGCCGTCGTGCTCCAACGGCAGGGGAGTATCCCAATGGAACAAGGTCACCATGGGGGAGATCCCGGCCTTCAGGAGCTTGTCGATCAGGCGGTCGTAGAAATCCAAGCCCTGTTGATTGATGGGCCCCTTGCCGCCGGGTTGGATTCGCGGCCAGGAGAGGGAGAACCGGTAGGAATCCACGCCCAGGTCCTGCATGAGGGCAATGTCCTCGTCCGTGCGGTTGTAGTGGTCGCAGGCGACTGCCGGGGAGTGCCCGTCGACGATCGCGCCCGGTTTCTCGGCAAACGCGTCCCAGCTCGACGGTCCTCGTCCGTCCGCCGTGAGCGAGCCCTCGATCTGGAAGGCCGCCGCAGCGACACCCAAAGTGAAGTCCGGCCGGATGCGGCCTGCAAGATCCCCCACAGTGGCAGCATCTTGGACGGTCATGCCCCCATCATCCCGAGCGCAGGTGCCGATGGCAATGGTCAGGGAGGCCCGATTGGCTTATGCCGGGGAATTCCGGCATACTAGGTGAGTTGTTCAAGCGCTTCTTCGCGTCCCGATCCGGATAATGCCGGGTGTCAGGGTCCAAGCTGAAGCCCAAACATAACCCAGATCCCCAAAGGAATACGGACGCGTTTGCGTGGAAATCGCGACACGCCCGACCGCGGGGGTCGGTTACACCGGCAAGTTGAGGAACCCGGATCCCTCCGGATTCAGCTTGTGCGGCGGGTGGTAGTACTACTTCAAATGCTTCGGCAGCCACATACAACACGTAAGTGAACAGGGCAGCCTTTATTCGAGGGCAGCACAGACTGAAAGAGAGTCAGGCGACATGGCGGGACAAAAAATCCGCATCCGGCTGAAGTCATATGACCACGACGTCATTGATGTTTCAGCGCGGAAGATCGTTGAGACGGTCACGCGCGCAGGCGCAACGGTAGTGGGCCCCGTGCCGCTGCCGACGGAGAAGAACGTGTACTGCGTTATCCGCTCTCCCCACAAGTACAAGGACAGCCGTGAGCACTTTGAAATGCGTACTCACAAGCGTCTGATCGACATCATCGACCCCACGCCGAAGGCTGTTGACTCGCTTATGCGTCTCGACCTGCCGGCCGACGTGAACATCGAAATCAAGCTGTAGGGAGGTGCTGAGAAAACTATGACCGCAACCCGTAACGTAAAGGGCCTGCTGGGCACGAAGCTCGGCATGACCCAGGTCTGGGACGAGAACAACAAGCTCATCCCGGTAACTGTCGTCCAGGCTGACTCCAACGTCATCACCCAGCTGCGCAACGCAGAGACTGATGGCTATGTCGCCGTTCAGATCGGCTACGGCCAGATCGATCCCCGCAAGGTCACCAAGCCGCTGGCTGGTCACTTTGAAAAGGCTGGCGTAACTCCTCGCCGCCACGTCGTCGAACTGCGCACTGCAGACGCCGCGTCTTACGAACTGGGCCAGGAGCTTTCTGTTGAGCTCTTCGAAGCCGGTCAGAAGATCGACGTCGTCGGCACCAGCAAGGGTAAGGGCTTCGCCGGTGTTATGAAGCGTCACGGCTTCCACGGTGTTGGAGCCTCCCACGGTGCGCACAAGAACCACCGCAAGCCCGGTTCAATCGGTGGCGCATCCACCCCGAGCCGCGTCTTCAAGGGTCTGAAAATGGCCGGTCGCATGGGCGCAGAACGTCACACCACGCTGAACCTCACGGTTCACGCTGTTGACGCCGAGAAGTCGCTGCTCCTTATCAAGGGTGCCGTCCCCGGTGCCCGCGGCCAGGTCGTCCTCGTACGCACCGCCGTGAAGGGAGCCTAGTTAAATGACTAGCACTGTCAAGGTAGACCTGCCTGCAGAGATCTTCGACGTCCAGACCAACGTGCCGCTGCTGCACCAGGTCGTCGTCGCACAGCTCGCTGCTGCTCGCCAGGGTACCCACAAGACCAAGACCCGCGCCGAAGTTTCCGGTGCAGGCCGCAAGCCGTTCAAGCAGAAGGGCACCGGCCGCGCCCGTCAGGGTTCCATCCGTGCTCCTCACATGACCGGTGGTGGCATCGTCCACGGCCCGACGCCGCGTGACTACAGCCAGCGGACACCCAAGAAGATGAAGGCTGCCGCACTGCGTGGCGCCCTGTCCGACCGCGCCCGTAACGGCCGCATCCACGTCGTTTCTGAACTGGTTGCCGGCACCAAGCCGTCCTCCAAGGCAGCACTGGCCGCGTTGCGTGCAGTCTCCGAGCGTCGGAACCTGCTCGTTGTTATCGAGCGCGCCAACGATGTTGCCGCACTTTCCGTGCGCAACCTCGCAGATGTTCACGTTCTGTACGCAGACCAGCTGAACACCTACGACGTGCTGGTTTCCGACGACGTTGTCTTCACCAAGGCTGCGTTCGAGGCTTTCATCGCTGACAAGGCAAAGAACGAGGAGGATGCCAAGTGAGTGCAGCCACCATCAAAGACCCGCGCGACGTCGTCATTGCACCCGTCGTTTCGGAAAAGAGCTACGGCCTGATCGACGAGGGCAAGTACACCTTCCTGGTGGACCCCCGCTCGAACAAGACCGAGATCAAGCTGGCCGTGGAGAAGATTTTCTCCGTCAAGGTCGAATCGATCAACACCATCAACCGTGCCGGTAAGCGCAAGCGGACCAAATTCGGCTGGGGACAGCGCAAGAGCACCAAGCGTGCAATTGTCACCCTCAAAGAAGGCACAATCGACATCTTCGGCGGTCCGCTCGCGTAGCGGAGACCACTTTAACGAGGAAATGAATTATGGGAATCCGTAAATACAAGCCGACTACCCCGGGCCGTCGCGGCTCGAGCGTAGCCGACTTCTCCGAAATCACGCGATCGACTCCGGAAAAGTCGTTGCTGCGTCCGCTGCACAAGACTGGCGGCCGTAACAACACCGGTAAGATCACTACCCGTCACAAGGGTGGTGGCCACAAGCGCCAGTACCGTCTGATCGACTTCCGTCGCCACGACAAGGACGGCGTCAACGCCCGCGTTGCCGAAATCGAGTACGATCCGAACCGCACGGCTCGCATCGCCCTCCTGCACTACGTTGATGGCACCAAGCGTTACATCATCGCCCCGAACAAGCTGTCCCAGGGTGACTTCGTCGAGGCTGGCCCCGACGCTGACATCAAGCCGGGCAACAACTTGCCGCTGCGCAACATCCCGGTTGGTACCACCATCCACGCAGTTGAACTGCGTCCGGGTGGCGGCGCCAAGATGGCCCGTTCCGCAGGTGCTTCGGTTCAGCTCGTCGCCAAGGAAGGCCGTTTCGCCCAGCTGCGTCTGCCCTCCGGTGAAATCCGCAACGTTGACGTGCGCTGCCGCGCAACCGTCGGCGAGGTCGGCAACGCCGAGCAGTCGAACATCAACTGGGGTAAGGCCGGCCGTATGCGCTGGAAGGGCGTTCGCCCGACCGTCCGTGGTGTCGCCATGAACCCGGTCGATCACCCGCACGGTGGTGGTGAAGGTAAGACTTCCGGTGGACGTCACCCGGTCAACCCGAACGGTAAGCGTGAAGGCCGCACCCGCCGCCCCAACAAAGAGAGCGACAAGCTTATTGTTCGTCGCCGCCGTACTGGCAAGAACAAGCGATAGGAGCCTGGACACATGCCACGCAGCCTGAAAAAAGGTCCTTTCGTAGACCAGCACCTCTTTGTGAAGGTCGCCAGGGAAAACGAAAAGGGCACCAAGAACGTCATCAAGACCTGGTCCCGCCGTTCGATGATCGTCCCGGACATGCTGGGTCACACGATTGCCGTTCACGACGGACGCAAGCACATTCCGGTGTTTGTCACTGAGTCGATGGTCGGGCACAAGCTCGGCGAATTCGCTCCCACGCGGACATTCCGCGGCCATGTCAAGGACGACCGTAAGGGCAAGCGCCGCTAAGGCGCTCGCTCTACGGCTAAGACGAGAGAAGGAAAGCAATGGAAGCCAAGGCTATTGCGCGTCACATCCGCGTAACGCCTATGAAGGCCCGGCGCGTCGTCAACCTTGTTCGTGGTAAGCAAGCGAATGAGGCTCTGGCAATTCTGAAGTTCGCCGAACAGGCAGCTTCGGAGCCGGTATTCAAGGTAGTTCAGTCGGCAATGGCAAACGCACGGGTCCTCGCGGACCGCGACGGCGTTGCCTTTGACGAAGGAGACCTCTACATCAGCGAAGCGTTTGTTGATGAAGGCCCGACCATGAAGCGGTTCCAGCCGCGTGCTCAGGGTCGCGCATTTCAGATCAAGAAGCGCACGAGCCACATCACCGTGGTAGTCGCTACCCCGGAGAAAGAGGAGGCTCGCTAAGTGGGACAGAAAGTAAACCCGCACGGGTTCCGACTCGGCATCACCACCGATCACGTATCGCACTGGTTTGCTGACAGCACCAAGGCTGGCCAGCGGTACAAGGACTTCGTTCGCGAAGACATCCGCATCCGCCAGCTCATGTCCACGGGCATGGAGCGCGCTGGCATCGCCAAGGTCGAAATCGAGCGCACCCGTGACCGTGTCCGCGTGGACATCCACACGGCCCGCCCGGGTATCGTCATCGGCCGCCGCGGCGCAGAAGCAGACCGCATTCGCGGCGAGCTCGAGAAGCTCACCGGCAAGCAGGTCCAGCTGAACATCCTCGAGGTCAAGAACCCCGAGATGGAAGCCCAGCTTGTTGCCCAGGGCGTTGCTGAGCAGCTGACTTCCCGCGTGGCTTTCCGCCGTGCGATGAAGAAGGCCATGCAGTCCGCACAGCGTGCGGGTGCCAAGGGTATCCGTATTGCTTGCTCCGGTCGACTGGGTGGCGCAGAAATGTCCCGCTCGGAGTTCTACCGCGAAGGCCGTGTGCCCCTGCACACCCTGCGTGCGAACATCGACTACGGCTTCTACGAAGCCAAGACCACCTTCGGCCGCATCGGCGTGAAGGTCTGGATCTACAAGGGCGACGTCACTGCCAAGGAACTGGCTCAGCAGGCAGCTGCTGCTCCGTCCCGCGGCCGTGGTCCGAGCGACCGCCCGGGCCGCCCGGGTGGCGCCGACCGTGGTGACCGCCGTCGTCGTACCGACCGTCCGGCAGCTGACGCAGCACCTGTTGCTGCAGAGGCTCCGGCAGCTGAAGCTGCTGCTCCCGCAGCAGAAGGAGGACAGGCTTAAATGCTTATCCCACGTCGAGTCAAGCACCGTAAGCAGCACCACCCGGGTCGTTCCGGCGCTGCAACGGGCGGCACCAAGGTCACCTTCGGTGAGTACGGCATCCAGGCGCTGAGCCCGGCCTACGTCACGAACCGTCAGATCGAGTCTGCCCGTATCGCGATGACCCGCCACATCAAGCGTGGCGGTAAGGTCTGGATCAACATTTATCCGGACCGTCCGCTGACGAAGAAGCCGGCCGAAACCCGCATGGGTTCCGGTAAGGGTTCTCCGGAATGGTGGGTCGCAAACGTCAAGCCGGGCCGCGTTCTCTTCGAGCTCGCCGGTGTCAATGAAGAGGTAGCTCGCGAGGCACTGCGCCTGGCAATCCACAAGCTGCCGTTGAAGGCACGCATTGTGCGTCGCGAAGGTGGTGAATAGAAATGGCAGTAGGGTCGAAGGATCTCGCACCCGCACAGCTGGACGGTTTCGACAACGAGCGTCTCGTTGAAGAACTCCGCAAGTCCAAGGAAGAGCTGTTCAACCTGCGTTTCCAGTCCGCCACCGGACAGCTGGAGAACCACGGTCGTCTGCGCGCGGTAAAGAAGGACATCGCACGCATCTACACCGTTCTCCGTGAGCGCGAGCTGGGCATTCGTGCCGAGGTTGCCGCACCGGTTGTGGAAGCCAAGGAAGAAAAGAAGTCCAAGAAGGCAGAAGCCAAGGCTGAGAAGGCCGAAGCCGAGGCTGGAGAGGACGCCAAGTGAGCGAACAGAAGGAAACTGTGACGGAAGCAGCAGCCAGCGCTGAACAGCGCGGTTACCGTAAGACGCGTCGCGGCTACGTTGTCTCTGACAAGATGGAAAAGACCATCGTTGTTCAGGTTGAAGACCGCGTGAAGCACGCTCTGTACGGCAAGGTCATTCGCCGCACCTCGAAGATCAAGGCTCACGACGAGCAGAACACCGCCGGCATCGGCGACCTCGTTCTGATCTCTGAGACCCGCCCGCTGTCCGCTACAAAGCGGTGGCGCCTGGTCGAGATCCTCGAAAAGGCTAAGTAATCCCGCGCCGGGCTTTGTCCGGCAGCGATATGGATTGGTGGAAGGCCCGTATTCCGGAAGGAATGCGGGCCTTTCCGCGTTTCGGTCCTTAGTATAAAACGTGCTAGGATATTGAGTTTGTATGGCGCCAGTTGTGCGTCAACAACCACCTCGTAAACAATCGTGCCGCGGCATACTGCCCCGCGCAGTTATTTCCGCAAGGGAAGCTGATGCTGGCGGCACGGGAGTTTAGGCCTGCACTGGCAAAATCCAGGCAGGTCAAGAGACACCCCGATCAACCGTTCCGCAAGGCTCATTCCGTATGCTTCATTTCGGTCTGAGAACCGGCGCGACGCAAGGAGTAAAAATTGATTCAGCAGGAGTCGCGACTGAAGGTCGCCGACAACACGGGTGCTAAGGAAATCCTTACCATTCGCGTTCTCGGTGGATCCGGCCGTCGCTACGCAGGCATTGGCGACGTCATTGTCGCAACCGTCAAGGACGCTATCCCGGGCGGCAACGTAAAGAAGGGTGACGTCGTCAAGGCTGTCATCGTTCGTACCAAGAAGGAACGCCGCCGTGCGGATGGTTCCTACATCAAGTTTGACGAGAACGCAGCTGTGATTCTGAAGAACGACGGCGACCCCCGCGGTACCCGTATCTTCGGCCCGGTTGGTCGTGAACTGCGTGACAAGAAGTTCATGAAGATCGTTTCGCTGGCTCCGGAGGTGCTGTAACCCATGGGTGCAAAGATCAAGAAGGGTGACCTGGTTCAGGTCATCACCGGCGCCAAGCAGGAACGTGGCGGCGACCGTGGCAAGCAGGGCAAGGTTCTTCGCGTGTTCACCGAGACCAACCGCGTCCTGGTAGAAGGCATCAACCGAGTCACCAAGCACACCAAGGTCGGTCAGTCGCAGCGCGGCACCAAGACCGGTGGCATCGAGGTCGTTGAGGCCCCGATCCACGTCTCCAACGTTGCTCTTGTTGACCCCTCGACCAAGAAGCCGACCCGCGTTGGTTTCCGTCTCGAGGCCGTTGAGAAGGACGGCGTCTCCAAGTCCGTCCGTGTCCGCGTGTCCAAGGCATCCGGGAAGGACATCTAATGACTGAGACTCTCGAGACTCCAGCGAAGATCGTTCCGCGTCTGAAGACGAAGTACGCCGATTCCATCAAGCAGACCCTGGTTGAGGAATTCAAGTACGAGAACGTGAACCAGGTTCCCCGCCTGGTGAAGGTTGTTGTGAACATGGGTGTTGGAGATGCCGCCAAGGACTCCAAGTTGATCGACGGCGCTGTCCGCGACCTCACCCTGATCACCGGCCAGAAGCCGCAGGTTACCAAGGCCCGCAAGTCGATCGCACAGTTCAAGCTGCGCGAAGGCATGCCCATCGGTGCACACGCAACTCTGCGTGGGGACCGTATGTGGGAATTCGTGGACCGCCTCGTGACCCTCGCCCTGCCCCGTATCCGCGACTTCCGCGGCCTCAACGGCAAGCAGTTCGACGGCAACGGCAACTACACCTTCGGTCTGACCGAGCAGGTTATGTTCCACGAAATCGACCAGGACTCCATCGACCGCGTTCGCGGTATGGACATCACGGTTGTCACCACTGCAAAGACCGATGACGAAGGCCGTGCGCTGCTCAAGGCACTTGGCTTCCCGTTCAAATCCGAAGACTAATAACTACGTAGTAGGTCCGGCCGCGGCTGCTTTGCAGCCAACGCGGAAACCATTACGAGGAAGGGCAAGAGCCCACAATGACTATGACAGATCCTGTCGCAGACATGCTTACGCGTCTGCGCAACGCCAACTCGGCATACCACGACACCGTGAGCATGCCGTACAGCAAGCTCAAGGCACGCGTTGCCGACATCCTGAAGGCAGAAGGCTACATCGCTGCTTGGAAGGAAGAGGAAGCCGAAGTCGGCAAGAAGCTGACCATCGACCTCAAGTTCGGTCCGAACCGCGAGCGTTCGATTGCTGGTGTCCGCCGCATTTCCAAGCCTGGTCTCCGCGTTTACGCGAAGTCCACCAACCTGCCTCACGTGCTGGGTGGCCTGGGTATCGCAATCCTGTCCACCTCTTCCGGCCTCCTGACTGACAAGCAGGCCGGCAAGAAGGGCGTGGGCGGCGAAGTCCTCGCGTACGTCTGGTAACGGGAAAGGAAGAGAATAATGTCACGTATTGGACGTCTCCCCATCACCGTTCCTGCCGGCGTTGAAGTTAAGGTTGATGGCTCTGTCATCAACGTCAAGGGCACCAAAGGCGAGCTGAGCCACACTGTAGCCAGCCCGATCGAGGTCACCCTGGACGAAAGCACCTTGACTGTCACCCGCCCGAACGACGAGCGCGCTTCGCGTTCCCTGCACGGCCTGACCCGCACCCTGATCGCGAACATGATCGAGGGCGTCACCAAGGGCTACGAAAAGAAGCTTGAAATCGTTGGTACCGGTTACCGCGTTCAGGCCAAGGGTTCTGACCTTGAGTTCGCTCTCGGCTTCAGCCACCCGGTCAATGTCTCCGCTCCGGAAGGCATCACCTTCACGGTGGAGGGGCCGACCAAGCTCTCCGTCGCTGGTATCTCCAAGCAGCAGGTCGGCGAGGTTGCTGCCAACATTCGCAAGCTGCGCAAGCCCGACCCCTACAAGGGCAAGGGTGTCCGTTACGCCGGCGAAGTTATCCGCCGCAAGGTCGGAAAGGCTGGTAAGTAAACCATGGCCATCGCAATTAACAAGAAGCGTACGAACAAGAGCAAGTCTGCTGCACGCAGCCGTCGCCAGCTTCGTATCCGCAAGCGCATCACCGGCACGGCTGTTCGTCCTCGTCTGGTCGTCAACCGCTCCGCACGCCACATCTTCGTCCAGGTTGTCGATGACAGCAAGGGTGTAACCGTGGCTTACGCTTCCACTTTGGAAGCTGACCTTCGTGCATTCGACGGCGACAAGACTGCCAAGGCCAAGCGCGTCGGCGAGCTCGTTGCCGGGCGTGCCAAGGCTGCAGGCATCGAAGCTGTTGTCTTCGACCGCGGTGGTAACAAGTACCACGGCCGGATCGCCGCCGTCGCTGACGGCGCACGTGAAGGTGGGCTGGCACTGTGACCGTTGAGAATAACGAAAAGGACATTCAGGTGACTGAAGCTGCAGCTGCTGAGGCAACTGAGACTGCTGCTGCCACCGACGACCGCCGCGGCGGCCGTCGTGGCGAGCGTGGTGACCGTGGCCAGGGCCGCGGCGACCGTGGTGGCCGTGGTGGCCGCGACGGCGGTCGCGAGGCCGAGAAGAGCCAGTTCGTAGAGCGCGTTGTAACCATCAACCGTGTTGCCAAGGTCGTCAAGGGTGGTCGTCGCTTCAGCTTCACCGCCCTGGTCGTCGTCGGTGACGGCAACGGCCTGGTTGGCGTCGGCTACGGCAAGGCGAAGGAAGTTCCGGCAGCTATCGCGAAGGGCGTTGAAGAGGCTAAGAAGTCCTTCTTCCGCGTTCCCCGCGTTGGCAACACCATCCCGCACCGCGTGCAGGGTGAGGCCGCAGCAGGCGTTGTCATGCTGCGTCCGGCTTCCCCGGGTACCGGTGTTATCGCCGGTGGTCCGGTCCGCGCGGTACTGGAATGCGTCGGTATCCACGACGTTCTCTCCAAGTCGCTCGGTTCCTCGAACGCCATCAACATCGTTCACGCGACTGTTGACGCCCTGAAGCGACTGGAAGAGCCCGCTTCCGTGGCAGCCCGCCGTGGCCTGCCGCTGGACGAGGTTGCTCCTGCTGCTCTGGTGCGCGCACTCCAGAACCAGAAGGCAGGTGTCTAGTCATGGCTAAGAACCTGACTCCCTCCGACGCTCAGTTGGAGATCACCCAGATCAAGGGCGTCATCGGCGCCAAGCAGAACCAGCGTGAGACCCTGCGGTCCCTCGGCCTCAAGCGCATCGGACACACTGTTGTCCGTACCGCTGATGCCGTAACCGTTGGAATGCTCAACACGGTTCCGCACCTCGTGAATGTAGAGGAGGCGAAGTAATGGCCGAGAACAAAACTGCCGCAGAGGCTGCCGACAAGCAGAACACTCTGAAGGTCCACCACCTGCGTCCCGCCCCCGGTGCCAAGACTGCCAAGACCCGTGTTGGTCGTGGTGAAGGCTCCAAGGGTAAGACCGCAGGTCGCGGTACCAAGGGTACGAAGGCCCGCTACCAGGTCAAGGCTGGCTTTGCCGGCGGCCAGCTGCCGCTGCACATGCGCCTGCCGAAGCTTCGCGGCTTCAAGAACCCGTTCCGGGTTGAGTTCCAGGTTGTAAACCTGGACAAGCTCAACGAGCTGTTCCCGGAAGGTGGCGCTGTCACCGTCGAGTCCCTGGTTGAGAAGGGTGCCGTTCGCAAGAACCAGCCCGTCAAGGTGCTGGGCACCGGCGACATCACCGTCAAGGTTGACGTCACCGCCCACGCTTTCTCCTCCAGCGCAGCTGAGAAGATCGCAGCAGCAGGCGGAACCACCACTGCCCTCTAAGGGCTCTGGGCTATCGCTCGCTGTAAAAAGACTCCCGGTGCGGAGGGCTTCGGCCCCCTGCTCCGGGAGTTTTTTGATATGGCGCGCACCCCTCGATTGTTCGCATGGCGCATCAAACCGTTAGACTCGGGTGTTGGGTTTCAATGACCCCTTTCGACACCCTTGGACTTTTAACTCAGGAGGACGCTTGCTAAGCGCATTCGGCCGGGCATTTCGGACGCCTGATCTGCGACGCAAGTTGTTGTTCACGCTGGGAATCATCACAATCTTCCGCTTGGGAGCTTTTATCCCCTCGCCTGGTGTGAGCTACCAAAATGTTCAGCAATGTTTGTCAAGCAATCAGGACCAGGGCGGCCTCTACCAGCTCGTCAACCTGTTCAGCGGTGGTGCACTGCTGCAGGTTTCGATCTTTGCCCTGGGGATCATGCCGTACATCACGGCGAGCATCATCGTGCAGCTGCTCCGCGTGGTCATTCCGCGGTTCCAGCAGCTGTATGACGAAGGTGCCTCGGGCCAGTCGAAGCTGACGCAGTACACGCGTTATCTGACCATTGCGCTGGGCCTGCTGAACGCCACCACGCTGGTGTCCCTGGCACGCTCCGGACAGCTGCTGCCGAACTGCCAGCTGCCGATCATCCCGGACACGAGCATCATCGCCACGATCCTCGTGGTCATCACCTTGACGGCCGGTACAGGCCTCATCATGTGGATGGGCGAACTGGTTACCGAGAAGGGCGTGGGCAACGGCATGTCCCTGCTCATCTTCACCTCCATCGCTGCCGGCTTCCCGACCTCGCTCGGTGCCATCTGGAACTCCAAGGGACCGGGCACCTTCTTCACGGTGTTGGCGATCGGCCTCGTAACCGTCGCGCTCGTGGTCTTCGTGGAGCAGTCCCAGCGGCGCATTCCGGTCCAGTACGCCAAGCGTATGATCGGCCGGCGCACCGTGGGCGGCACCAGCACCTACATCCCCATCAAGGTGAACATGGCCGGCGTCGTGCCTGTCATCTTTGCCTCCTCGATGCTCTACCTGCCGGGGCTGATTGCACAGTTCAACCAGCCGAAGGCCGGAGAGTCCATCGCCCCGTGGGTTGAGTGGATCAACAACAACCTCACCAAGGGCGACCACCCGATCTACATGGCGCTGTATTTCGTCATGATTGTGTTCTTCACCTACTTCTACGTCGCGATCACCTTCAACCCTGAAGAGGTCTCGGACAACATGAAGAAGTACGGCGGGTTCATTCCGGGCATCCGGGCGGGTAAACCGACCGCGGACTACCTGCAGTACGTGCTTTCCAGGATCACCCTCCCCGGCGCCTTCTACTTGGGCTTCGTGGCGTTGATTCCGCTGGTCGCACTCGTCCTGATCAGCGCCAACCAGAACTTCCCGTTCGGTGGCACGTCGATTCTGATCATGGTGGGTGTGGGCCTGGAAACCGTCAAGCAGATTGATGCGCAGCTACAACAACGTCACTACGAAGGGCTTTTGCGATGACGAGAATGCTGATCATTGGACCCCCGGGTTCGGGCAAGGGAACCCAGGCTGAGCGGATTTCCGAGCGCTTGGGCGTAGTCGCCATCTCCACCGGCGACATCTTCCGTGCGAACGTCAAGGGCGAAACCCCGCTGGGTATCGAGGCAAAGAAGTACATGGACGCCGGCGATTTCGTTCCGGACAGCGTCACCAACAAGATGGTCCGCGACCGCCTGAGTGAGAGCGACGTCGAGAACGGCTTCCTGCTCGACGGCTACCCGCGCACCACCGCCCAGGTGGAATACCTGGACCGGATCCTCGCCGACACGGAAGAGAAGCTCGACGTCGTGCTTCAGCTGACGGCCGACGACGAGGAACTTGTTACTCGTTTGCTGGGCCGTGCCAAGGAGACCGGGCGCTCGGATGACAACGAAGGCGTCATCCGCCACCGCCTGGACCTCTACCACGAGCAGACCGAGGCCGTCGTGGCCAAGTATGCCGAACGGGGCATCCTGACCCAGGTCGATGGCATTGGCGGCATCGACGAGGTCACGGATCGCGTGCTGCTGGCCATCGAGGCAGCCAAGGCGGTCTAGCCGCCGCACGACTGTTGAAGAGGGTGTGTCCCGCGCCGGAGCTGACTGCTCCCGTGCGGGACACGCCCTTTTTGCTTCCCCGTTTGAGCGCCTGAAATCAGAACCAATTCACGGGCGTTTGTGGCTCCGGTTTCGGGCTGGGCCGCTGATGCGGGAAAATAGGAAGCCAGAGGGGGTCTGGATCTGCAGCCCACCACAAGCAGCACACGACAAGAGGAGACCATGGCGTTCGGCCAGCCCCGCATCGAATACAAGACCAATGAGCAAATGCGCAAAATGCACGAGGCCGGATTGGTCCTCAGCAGAGCGCTCGACGCAGCCGTTGAAGCTGCGAAACCGGGCGTGACCACGCGCGAGATCGACGCCGTTTTCGCCGCGGTCCTCATCGACGCTGGAGCGAAGTCGAACTTCCTCGGATACCACGGCTTCCCCGCCACCATCTGCACATCCGTCAACGAGGAAGTGGTTCACGGCATCCCAGGCGACCGGGTCCTGCAGGATGGGGACATCATTTCGATTGATGGCGGGGCGATCGTTGACGGTTGGCACTCCGACTCCGCACGCACTGTGATAGTCGGCGCGGCGGATCCTGAAGATCAGCGGCTCTCGGATGTCACCCAAGCCGCCATGTGGCGCGGAATCGCTGCTTTGGCCAAAGGCAAGTTCGTCGGCGATATCGGCAACGCCGTGGACGACTACGTCTCCTCCGTCCCGGGAAAGCCGCTGGGCATCCTGGAAGACTACGTAGGCCACGGCATCGGCTCCGAGATGCACATGGCCCCTGACGTGTTGAACTACCGCACCACCCACCGAGGCCCGAAAATCAGGCCGGGACTGTGCCTTGCGATTGAGCCCATGCTCGTCCGCGGCAGCATCGAAACAGCAACCCTCGACGACGACTGGACTGTGGTGACCACTGACGGCAAGCGCTCGTGCCAGTGGGAGCACTCGGTCGCCGTCCACGAAAAGGGCATCTGGGTGCTTTCCGCGCCCGACGGCGGCGCGGAGCAGCTGGCGCCGCTCGGCGTCGTGCCCGTTCCGATTCCCTGATCAGACGCGGCTGCCCAACTAGCTCGCATTAGATGTCGTTCTGACGCGTCAAAACGACATTAATTGCAAGCTAGTTGGGCAGCGGGCAGCACTCGGCGCGTTGAGCCTCAGCTCTTGAGCTTGGGCTTCACGTCCTTGGTGTAGATGCCATCCAGGGTTGTCTTGAGGTCCGTCATGGTGGCCTTCACGTCGCCCTGCTGGGTGAGGATCTTCGCAGCGGCCTTGGCCATTTCCTGATCGGCGCCGGGCAGGAATACGCGGGCGTTGTCCTGCACCTTGGTCACGGCGAGCTGGTCCATGGCCGTCTTGATTTGCGGAGTCTTGGCGAGGACCGCAGTCATATCCGCGGAAACGCGCGTGGGCATGTAGCCGGTGGCAGCGGAGAATGCCGCCGTGTTCTCCGGTTCGGTCATGAATTTCAGGAAAGTGGCAGCCGCGAGCTGGACTTCCTTGCTGACGCCGCTGGGAATCCCGAGCCCCGCGCCGCCGGTGGGGCAGACGTTGGTCTCGGCCTTGGGGCCGCCCGGCAGGAAGCCGACGCCGACGTTGAACTTAGCGGACTTCAGCACGCCCAGCAGGTCTCCGGTAGAGGAGATCGTGGTGGACGTGATGCCTGCGGAAAAGTCGTCTGCGGCGTTCTTGGAGGAGACGCCGGCCCACTTGTCCTTGTAGATGGAGTCCTGGGCCCACTGCAGGGCCGTGACGGACTCGGTGGAGTCGCAGTTGAAGGTCCAGCCGTTGGACCAGCTGCCGCCCCAGCCCCACAGGTTGTTCTGCAGGGTCCAGCCGGCGTATCCGGCAAGGGCCGGGTAGATGTAGGCGTACTTCGCGCCCGAGCTTGCCTGGAGCTTGGGGGCCCACTCGGCGAACTCCTGCCAGGTCTTGGGAGCCCGGTCCGGAAGGCCGGCGGCCTTGAAGTGGTCCTTGTTGTAGTAGAAGAGCGGGGTGGAGCGGCCGTAGGGGAGCGCCCACTGCTTGTTGGCGTACTGGTAGTCCGCGACGAGGGACTTCTGGAAGTCGTCAATCTTGACGTCCAGCTGCTTGATGAGTCCGTCCAACGGGATGATATTGCCGTTGGTGTAGTAGCGGAACCACCAGACGTCGGAGAGCACCACGAGGCCGGGGAGGGCCGACTTCGCTGCCTGCGAGGTCTGGAACTTCTGCGCGATTTCCTCGTAGTTGGCGCCCGCCGTCACGAGGTTCACCTTGATGTCCGGGAACTTCGCCTGGAACTTGTCGATGATGGATTGCTCGACGGCCTGGGACTGCCCGGGGTGGCTGGTCCAAAAGTCGAAGGAGCCGGCCGGCTTGACCCCCGTGAAGTCGATGTCCGAGGGGCTGCTGCTCGTTGCGCTGCCGCCCGTCGACGGACCGCCGCATGCTGCAAGGGCGGCGGCGCCGACTCCGAGTCCGGCGAGCCCCAGGAAGTTTCTACGATCAAGATTCATTGCCATGGTTGGTCCTCTCAAGGATGCAAAGGTGGTGATGGGGTTGTGTGGACGTGCTGTGCTGTTAGCCGGTGACGCTGCCCTGGGTGAGCCCGGCAACGATGTAGCGTTGCAACGCTGCGAAGACCAGGAGGATGGGAATGATCACCAGGACAGCTCCTGCCATCAAGATCCCCCAGCCTGCGCCGTTTCCCTCGGAGTTTTGAAGGAGAGTCAGGCCGACCGGGAGGGTCATGGTTTCCGGGCGGTCCGTGATGATCAGGGGCCAGATGTAGTCGTTCCATTCGCTGACGACGGTGACGAGGGCAACGGTGGCGATCGAGGGGAGCGAAACGGGGACAACCACTTGCCAGAGCCTGCGCCAATGGCCCGCACCGTCGATTTCCGCCGCTTCGAGGATGGACCCCGGAAGGGTCTTGAAATGCTGGCGAAGGAGGAAGGTTCCGAAGGCCGTGCCGAGTCCCGGGAGAATGATTCCCCACAGGGTGTTCTTCCCGCCGATCCCTGCGATCAGGATGTAGTTGGGGAGGATCGACACCTGCGGCGGCACCATCAGGGCCACGAGGATCACGACGAAGATGACGTTCTTGAACGGGAAACGGACAAAAACCAGGGCGTAGGCCGTCAGGATCGCCAGGATCACCTTGACCGTGGAGCCGACCGTGGTGACGATCAGGCTGTTCAGGAAGAACTGTGCGAACGGCACAGTGGTCATGGCCGTGTGGTAGTTCTCCAGGTTCAGGCCCTGCGGGAGGATCTTGAGATCCGTGGTGACGATCTCGCCGGGCTGCTTGAAGGAACTCAGCAGCATCCACAACAGCGGCAGGACTACCACGAGGGTGGCCACGATCAGCGGGATGTAGCCGCCTGCCAGCGTCTGGATGAGGTTCGCGCGGGAGAACGGCTTGTCGCGCTGCGCCGGCAGGTCCGGACCGCCGTCGGGAGCTTTAAGGGTCCCGACGCCGCTCGCGGGGTTGGGGCTGACGGGGGAGAGCGTGCTCATGAGTAGTGCACCTTCCGTTCGACGAACCGCAACTGGAGCACGGTGATGATGAGCAGGATGGCGAACAGCACCACTGAAATGGCGGCGGAGTAGCCGGCTCGGTTGTAGGCGCCAAAGGCCTGCAGATAGGCCTCGTAGATCAGGGTGCTGGTGCCGTTGCCCAGCGGCGTCATGATGCGGATCAGGTCGAAGGCCTGAAGTGAGCTGATCATCGTGGTGATGAGCAGGAAGAACGTGGTGGGCGAGAGCAGGGGAACGGAAATGCTCATGAAGCGGCGGAACCCGTTGGCTCCGTCCAGGGAAGCGGCCTCCATGACGTCCTTCGGGAGCGATTGGAGCCCGGCGAGGTACACGACCGCGCAGTAGCCCAGGTTCTTCCAGACGTAGACGATGATGACCATCGCGAGGGAGAGTTGCGGATCGTTGATCCACTGGGGACTTTGCTGGCCGATGCCGCGGAGCAGCCAGGACAGCACGCCGTATCCGGGATCGAAGATGAACAGCCATACGAGGCCGACGCCCACTCCACTGAGGACGTAGGGGGCGAAGACGGCAGAGCGCGCAAATGTGGTGCCGCGGACCTTCGCGTTCAAGGCCAGGGCCACCAAGAGGCCCAGCACCATGGAGCCACCGACGGTGACCACGGTGAAGATGAGCGTGGTGCCGAGTACTTGCGGGGCGTCGGAGCTGGTGAAGAAGGTGACGTAGTTGTCGAGGCCAACGACGGTGGCCGAGGTGGAGCCCAGGGTCCAGTCAAGGGTCGAGTAATACATGTTGTTGATGAGGGGCAGATACGTGAACACCGCGATCAGCGCCAAGTTCGGCAATGCCAGTGCCAGGAATACGAAGAAGTCGCGTCGGGTTCGGCCGGACCAGCGTCCCCGGCGCTGAGGGGCCGGGACAGCCTGCGCGGTGGCCGCGGGGCTGCCAGTCAGTTGTGTTGTCATGGGGGTCTCTAACGGTTCGCAGATATCGGGGCGCGCCGGACTCGGACTGGTGGGTCAAGGGGGCGGCTAGTTTTTACCTCACCACACGCAAACACCTGTCAAGTCACAAAAGGGGGCGTTCGCGGGATTGTTGGACAAGCCTTCTGCGCTCGTTCACTCGATGTTTCGTGGCGGATGGGGCCGTGTTTACATTCGAGGCACGACTACCGTTTGTTCCCAGGCCGCCGAAGGTCCTGCGCGCTGCGCGGGTTCAGCGCAGGGGAAAGCTCGGCGGAAGGAGCTCGTGGATGGGGCGGCGGGCGTAATCCGAGTCGCTCAGCGAGGCAATGTACTGGTTCAGGAATGCCTGGGCACGTTCCCGGTAGTCGCTGGTGTCCACGGTGACGATTTCGCCCCGGTCCACAATGGTGCGGCCGGCCACCACTACCCGCGTGATGTCCCGTCCGTCCGAGTTCATGATGAGTGTGCGGATGGGGTCGGCGTACGGACCAATATGGCTGCTGCTCAGGTCCAGGACGAAGTAGTCGGCCTGCGCTCCAGGTGCCAGCCGGCCCAGATCGGAACGGCCGAGGGACTCGGCGGGGTCCAGGGTGGCCGAGCGGAACAGGTCTGCGGCCTGGGCGCTTGAGCGGTCCCCGGTGAGGGTCTTGGTCATCCCCATCGCCAGGTCCATGGCCCGGATCATGTTGGGCGGGGCTGAGTCGGTGCCCAGTACGATCCGCACCCCGCGGTCGCGGTAGGAGTCATAGTTGTCGAGCATCCCGCCGTAATGTGCCATGGGGATGGGGCAGAGCAGGACCGACGTTCCGGACCCGGCGAGCAGCGCCAGATCGTCCCCGGTGCCTGCGGAGGCAGGCATGTGCGGGTGCCCGGGGATGGCCCAGGCGTGGGGGATGTAGGTGCGTTCCGCGAGGAAACCGAGATCGGCCAGGTAAGGGAGTGGACGCCGTCCCGTGCGGGCGATCATCGTCTCGACCTCGAAGAGCCCCTGGGCGGCGTGCAGGCGCACGGGGACCTTGAGCTCATCGGCGGCTTGCCGGGTGAGGCGGAGGGTCTGTTCGGTCTGCGTTTCGATCCGGGCCGGTAGCAATGCCGCCCGGATCAAACCATGGGCCCGCCCTTCGTAGTCCTGGGCGAAGCGAACGGCTTGGTCGAGGCCGTCGAGGCCGCGCCGTTCGTCCTCATGGAGCATCACCCGCTTGCCGTCCGTATAGGGGACTGCCGTACGGTAGCTCGGCCCCAGGTAGGCCCGGACGCCGAGGTCCTCCACAGCGGCGGCCGTGTCGGCAAGGTCCTCATAGTCCTCGCACCATTCGTGGTAGCTCTCGGACGCAATGGGCATGAGCGTGGTGATGCCGTTGCGGACCAATTGGGACAGGGCGAACTCGCGTCGGAACCGTGCCTGCTCGCGGGTGAACACGGCTCCGTGGTCCCCCAGGTAGGACTCGGACCAGACGAGGCCGAGCCGCCGGCCGGGATCCGGCCAGGAATCGAAAAGGGCGTGGTCGATATCTGCGAGGGCGTTCAAGTCAATGAATCCGGGGGACACGATCGCCTCCCCGGCGTCGATGTCAATGTCCACTTTCCCGAGGTAGTCCCGGCCCACGAAAACAATGGTTCCGTCCTCGTGGACCAGCTCCGCGTCGGGCAGGATGCAGTGGTCGCCGTCGGCATAGCCAATGATGAAGGCGGCCTTGATGCGCGTGATCACGGCTCTCCTTGATGGTGTTGTCGAGGTTCGGAGATCCTAGGACCCGGTGGAGCCGACGGGCTTGCCTTCCAAATCCGAAGCCTGGTTGTCCAGGATCGCTCCGGCCACCAGCATGGCGTCCTGTGTGGAGCGGTCGCGGATGGCGTCAAAAAGCTCGTCATGGCTATCGTGCTCGGCGTGGGCAGCACGGTTCAGGCCCTCGGGCGATGTCCACGAACCGTCGATGCTCTCCGCGAGGGAACCATAGATGCCAGCCAGGAGCTGGTTGTGCGCGGCGCCCACCACGGCCCGGTGGAAGTCGATGTCTGCCAGCCGGAATCCGTCCTCGTCGTGGGCTTCCGCGGCGGCGCGGCGTCGATCGAGCGCGTCCTGGAGCTTGTCCAAGTCCTCTTGGTCACGACGCTGTGCGGCGAGGGCGGCGGCAGGAATGTCAAGGCTGCGGCGGACTTCGATGGCTTCGAGCCGGTCCGCTCCCTGGAGGCCTTTGCGGAGGGCGACTTCTTGCTCGTCCACGGCGGCGACAAAGGTTCCGTCACCTTGCCGTGTCACGAGGAGTCCCGCGTGTACCAACGCGCGGAGGGCTTCCCGGAGGGGTGCCCGGCTGAGGCCCAAGGCCTTTCCGAGCTCCGGCTCTGGCGGAATACGGTCTCCGAGGCCCCATTCGCCCTCCCGGATCCGCAGGCGGATGTCATCGATCGCATCGTCGACGACGCTGCGCCGGCCACTCACCGTCATGGTGCCCTCCTTGCTAGGCAATTCGCCGATCCACTTCCGTCAACGAAGCGTCTCATATGGGGCTCGAAAAATCCACCCTTTCGTAAGACGTCTTACGAGTGTATCTTGGCAAACATGACCCAGATCACACACGTGCTACCTGATTCACGGGCCCTCGGCGCCGGCGAGCTGCCGGAGACGCGGCTGGGAGTCCAGTTCACCCGCTACCCGGGCCACGAAGACCGGCCACTGGTGGAATCGCTTCGGGCCGCCTTGGACGACGGCTTCACCCTGGTGGTGCTCAACAGCATCTCTGCGGAACTTTCGAGCGAAGCGCCCGGCCTACCGAACAAGGCCGGCGAACTGCACGAGGTTGCAGAGGAAGCCCGGCATGCCGGCGTCGAACTCCAGCTGGGCTTGGGCTGCGCAGGGCCGTTCGATGATCCCGCCACGGTTCGGGCCGGACTGAACAGGACCCTGGTTCGCGGCCTGGAACTAGGCGTCACTGAGTTCTTTGTTTACACCCGGTCAGTTCGCGAAGGTGCCTCGGAACAAGGCAGGTTCCTCGACCACCCTGCCCAGCTCCGGCTCATCCGGGCGAACCTCGAGACGCTTGCGTCCACAGCACGTGACGCCAGGGTCCACATCAACGTCAAGACCCATGAAGACCTGGCTTCACCTGAAGTGCATGCGCTGGTCCAGTCCTTGGACCCCGCAGTCTTCGGAATCGGATTCGATGTGGCCAACCTGGTGGTTCGTGGAGAGGATCCTGTCGATGCGGCCCGGGCGCTCGGGCCCCAGGTCCGGATGACGCATTTGGAGGACGCGGTCCTGTTCCCGCTGCCGCACGGGTACCGACGTCGCCTGCGGGCGGTGGGCGAAGGAGTTTTCGACTGGGAAGCGATACTCGGCCACCTTCTCCGCGCCGGGGTGCGCGACTTCACCCTGGAACAGCACCGGGGAAAGTTCGACGCTCCGGTTTTCGACCGTTCGTGGTTCACCCACGAACCACACCTCGACGCCGCGGGGCTGGGCCAGTTGGCCCGGCTCGGTGTTGCAACGCACGACGGCGTGGCGCGCGGGCGTATCCCGGCGCTCGCCGACTGGGACGACGAGCCCGCCCCCGCCGAGCGCCGTCGTCAACTGCTCCACAGTGCCGCCACTGTGCGGACGATCCTCACATCAATGGGTGCCGGCGTGAAGAAGCCGGCCACGATCCTTTCCGGAGAGGAAGGACTCTCATGACAGCCATTGCCGCCCCACAGATCGTTGTCCCGGTCAGAAGGAGACCCTTCAGGAGCTTCCTTCGTCGGGACAGGGCATTGACCATGACCTTGTCGTTCCTGGCCGCCCTCATTGTGGCCACCTTGATTGGCCCCTTGGTCTGGCGCGTGCAACCCGATGCCATCAACCTCGGCGCCGTCCTGCAGTCTCCAAGCCTGGGACACCCTATGGGCACGGACGACACCGGGCGGGACGTGTTGGCCCGGGTCCTGGCGGGTGGGCGGACGTCGATCCTGGCCGGTCTGACCATTGCACTGATCGGCGCGGTCGCCGGGTGTATCGCTGCCCTTTTGGCGGGATCGATGCGCGGCTGGGTAGACACGCTCTTTACCTGGCTGACCAACTCCATCCTCTGCTTCCCTGCCATCCTTCTGGCGATGGCGATCGCGATGGCACTGCAGCCGGGAGTCACGGCGGTGGTCATCGGGCTTTCGCTGCACTCGTTCCCCTGGTACATGCGGACGCTTCGCGGGGAGGTGATGCGCTTGTACGGCCAGGACTTCGTTCGCTCCACGGTCGCACTCGGAGCACACCCCGCCCGCGTGCTGTTCCGCCACGTTTTCCCGCACCTGGTCCCGATCATGATCCTGCAGATGGCCGCCGTCTTCGGTGCGTCGGTGCTCTCCCTGGCTGCCCTCGGTTACCTGGGCCTCGGCGCTCAACCTCCGACGGCCGAATGGGGAGAAATGATCACCGATGGCCAGCAATTCTTCCTGACGGGTCAATGGTGGATCGCGGGTTTCCCCGGCCTGGGCCTGCTCCTTGCCGTCAGCCTGACCACCATGATCGCGGACAGGGCCCGGGAAGTCCTGGATCCACGCGGCGAATTCATCCAGGCGAAATGAGGCTTTTTCGATGATTAGCACCATTTTCAAACGGCTCGGCATAGCACTGGCCACGGTCTTCGGGGCTTCGATCTTCGCCTTCATCCTCCTCCGCAAGGTTCCCGGTGACCCGGCCCGGGCCATTGCCGGCGATGCGGCCACCGACGACGCCATCGCGGCGCTGCGGAAGTCCATGGGACTGGATGACAACCTCTTCGTCCAGTACGGGAACTACATGGGCTCGCTCCTCCGCGGTGACTTCGGCTTTTCGTACAGCACCGGCAACAGCGTCGGTAGCCTCCTTGCCCAACGGCTGCCGGCGACGATCGAACTGGGGCTGCTGTCAGTAGTCATTGCCATTGTGGCGGCGGTCCTCGCCGCGAGCATCGCTGTCTACTCACGACGCCGCTGGCCGGACCGGTTTCTTCGCATCGCTTCCTCCCTGGCCATGGGATCGCCACCCTTCTGGATCGCCCTGCTTGCCTTGCTGGTTCTCTCGATCCAGCTCGGGATATTCCCGGGTCCTGAAGGCCGGCTGTCACCCGGGATGCTCCGTCCGCCGAACGTCACCGGCATGTTTACGGTGGACGCCCTGCTTGCGGGACAGTGGGGGACTTTCGCCAATGCGAGCTGGCACCTGATCCTGCCCGCAACGATTATCGCCTTGGGTCCGTTCGCCTTCCTCAGCCGGCTGTACCGGAACCAGCTCCGCGGCACGCTGCGGGAAACCTTCGTCACAGTCGCCCAGAGCCATGGCCTCCGCAGGTTCCCGGTCTACTCGCGCCACGTGGCCCCGCACGGGCTGTTGGCACTGTTACCGGCTGCTTCGCTGTTGTTCGCCGATCTCCTGGCTGGAAGCCTGCTGGTCGAGAAAGTTTTCGGATGGCCGGGAATCGGGTCCATGACCGCCGACGCCATCATCCAGAAGGACTTTGCCGTGGTCCAGGCAGTACTCCTTTTGGCCGCCATCCTCTACGTGGTAGTCAGCCTCGTCTCGGACCTCGTCATGACCGCGGCAGATCCCCGCACCCGAGTAGGAGCCCGCTAATGTCGCACACCAACGCACTTCCCTTTCCTTCCCGAAGCATTGCCAGCGACGGGATCCCGGGCCAGGCGCCCGTCCTGAGCGTCAAAGGACTAACAACCAATTTCGACACTTCCTCGGGAACCGTCCACGCGGTGCGGGACGTGTCCTTCGACCTCTACAAACGGCAGCGATTGGCGATCGTCGGCGAATCGGGTTCCGGGAAATCCGCCCTCGCCATGTCCCTCGTAGGGCTCGTTCCGCCACCGGGCCGCATTGTGGGCGGCAGCGTCAAGCTCCACGGGACAGAGCTCGTGGGCCTTGACGACGCCGGGATATCCAAGATCCGGGGGCGGGACATCGGCCTGGTATTCCAGGACCCGATGGCTGCCCTGGATCCCCTCAAGACCATCGGAACCCAGTTCGTGGAAACCATCCGGGTGCACCAGGACGTCTCAGTCAAGGTGGCCCGGCGGATGGCCTGCGAACTCCTCGCCGAGGTGGGCGTCAACGATCCGGAACGGAGGATCGCCGACTACCCCCACCAGTACTCCGGGGGGATGAGGCAGCGCGTGCTCATCGCCATGGCCATCGCCAACGATCCGGCCGTGGTCATCGCCGACGAACCGACGACGGCCTTGGACGTCACCACGCAGGCGCAAGTCCTCGACCTCCTGGCCAAGATCTGCGACGAACGCGGCAACGCGTTGGTGATGATCACCCACAACCTGGGGATCGTGGAAGAACTCTGCGACAGCGTCAACGTCATGTACGCGGGACGGTTCGTCGAATCGAGCAGCACCCGGTCACTTTTCGGCACGCCGGCCCACCCGTACTCGAAAGCGTTGCTGGACTGCGTCATCGACCCCGCCACGGCCAAGCGTGGCGCGTTGCCGGCCATCCCCGGCTCGCCCCCGGACCTTTCGGTCGATGAGCCCGGATGCCCGTTTGTGTCCCGATGCCCGATCGGCCGGGACGAACTACGGTGCGCAACGGAACGGCCCGAGGCGCGCACCTTGGCGGGCGGCGCCGTCGTCCGCTGCCACTTCGCGAGCGATACCCCAGGAGACGCAGCATGAGCAACGCAGCCACAGCCCCGCTCTTGCGGGTGGCGAACCTCAACAAGTCCTACGGCAGGGGTGTCGGTTCCAGGAACAGGACCCAGATCCTGCGGGATGTCTCCTTCGAACTACGACGCGGAGAAACACTGGGGCTCGTGGGGGAATCGGGCAGCGGCAAGTCCACCACGGCTGCGTGCGTCATGGGCCTGACCGCGGTGGACAGTGGACTGATCGAGTTCGACGGCGTGGACCTCACCTCCTTGTCGAAGCCGGAGATGCGGCGGATGCGCAAACGCATCCAGATGGTGTTCCAGGATCCCAACGGATCACTCGACCCGCGCTTCACGGTTGCCGACCTCGTGGAAGAGCCGCTGGTCATCCACGGGGTCTCGGACTCGGCGGAGCGCTCGCGCCGGGTCGAGGAAGTGCTTGACCGCGTCGGGATCACCCTTAAGCAGGCACAGCGCTATCCGTTCGCGTTTTCCGGCGGTCAACGCCAGCGGATTGCGATTGCACGGGCACTGGTCCTCAATCCGGACCTCGTAGTCCTGGACGAGCCGGTGAGCGCGCTGGACGTCTCGATCCAGGCCCAGGTCCTCAATCTCCTGAGCGATCTCCAGGACGAGCTGGGGTTGACCTACTTGTTCATCGTCCATGACTTGGCGGTGGCGCGGCTCATGAGCCATCACATCGCCGTCATGAACTCGGGACAGATCGTGGAAGCCGGAACCTCGGAGGACGTTTTCGACAACACCACCCACCTCTATACCCGTGCGCTGCTGGACGCGGTCCCGGGCGCTCGCCGTCGGGCCAAGGCCCTTGCGGCGGCCGGTACGGCCGTAGCCGTGGAAGGAAAGTGAAATGAGGACCTTGCCCTCCCTGCGTACCCTGACGAAGAGGACGACGGCGTTCCTCGCCGCCGCGGGCCTGCTCGCCCTGGCGGGCTGTGCCAGCCCGGCTGCTTCGTCGGCCCCGAGCAGCCGGCCCTTCACCGTGAATTGGGCCACGACGCTGACCAACATTGATCCTGCATTCGTGTGCGCCGGCAATGAGAACAGCTTCGCCAGCAACTTTTACGCCCGGCTCGTCAAGCTCGACGAGGATCAACAGCCCGACGGAACGCTCGTGGCCAACACGGACCCTGCCCGCGTCAAAGGGGACTTGGCCACGTCCTGGACGGTTTCCCCCGACGGGAAGGCCTACACCTTCTCCTTGCATCCGGGAGCCAAGTTCGCCAACGGCAACCCTTTGGATGCCGAGGCCGTCCGGTACTCGATCATGCGGAACCTCACCATCGGTGGCTGCGGATCCCTCGGCCTGCAAATCGGCCTGACGGACCCGCCCCTGATCAGCAGCGTCGTCGTAGTGGACGCCCAGACTGTCCGGCTCGAACTGTCACGTGCCTACCCCGCAATCCTCGTGACGTTGGCGCAGAGCCGCGGATCGATCTATGACCCGAAAGTCATCAAGGACCACGGCGAGGACAAGAAGGGCGTGCCCAATCAGTGGTTGGCCGCGCATACCGCCAGCAGCAGCGGCCCCTATGTCCTGGACGAGTACGTGGCCAACAACTACGCGGTGCTCAAGCGCAATCCCAACTATTACGGCCAAGCCGCCAAGGAACCCGTGGTCCGCGTCAACTTCATCACCTCGATCCCCACCCTGATGCTGCAGGCACGCCGGGGCGAGGCGGATGTGACCCTGGGGCTGCCACCATACGTGGTTCACGAACTAAGCCAGAACGACTGCTGCACGGTCACCGCGGCCCCCGCTTTTGCCCCGGTCACGGTGTCCTTCGACAATTCCTCCGGCGTGACCTCGAATCCGAAATTGCGCGAAGCGCTGACGTACGCGGTGCCCTATGAGCAGATCAAGGCCAGTGTGGCTTACGGATACGCGGACAGCTACTATGGCCCCTTCGTTCCAGGAACACCAGGATTCGACCCGCAACGCTCGGCCGCCCGCCCCCTCGACAAGGACCGGGCACGGGCCTTGGTCAAGGAGTCCGGGCTGGTGAACCCCCAGATCGACCTCATGATCAACCCGACATCGCCTGGGGTCTCCACGCTTGCGACGATCCTGAAAGCCTCGTGGGAGGACATAGGCGTCACGGTCAACATCGATTCGCAGACGCCCACGGCCTTCGCCACGAAGTTCAACACGGGCAAATACCAGTCTGCGCTGCTGTTCGAGAGCGCTGGCGCGGTGGCTGCCTACGAACTCCGCAAGAAGATGACTTGTGGCAGCAGCTTCAACAACCAGCACATCTGCATCCCAGGGACGCCGGACCTCATGAAGAAGCTGGACAACGCCCCGGATCTGCAGGCGCAGCAGCCGTACATCAACGCGCTGGTGGACGCGTGGCGGGCCAGCTCGCCCACCATCATCCTCTACCGTGCGCAATTCACGGCAGTCCTGGCCCACTCGGTGAAGGCCTTCGACTACGCCTCGTCAACCACTTTCTACAACTGGGGACGCTAGGGGCGGCCTCCCTGGATACCGCCGGGCTCCGGAGAGCACCGCGGCGGACAAGACAACACGAAGAACTAGCTAAGGACGCGAAATGCGAATTGGTGTCGATGGAAGCAAAATCCCCCACGAAGCGGACGACTCGGCGATCCGTATCCTCGAGCGGGCGCACGGCATGGGGATGGAAGGGGTGTATTTCCGCAGCGTCATGGACGTCTCCCCAACCCTGGACCGCGGCTTGCTCTCAGAGGTCCGGGACTGCGCGGATTCACTCAACCTCTACCTCCAAATGGGCCTCGCCAAGGTCAACCCGTACGCGACGGCTGAAGCTCCGAACGTCCGCAGGCTCGGCGATGGCGACTACACGCGCGGCATGATCAAGATGATCGAGGCCGCGCACGAGGCCGCAGGCGTGACGGACTTGTGGGTGGCGTGTGCCAACTACCAGCGCGGCATGCCGGGCTACTACGTTTTCGACCGCTTCCGGACCGACGCACCGTGGGCCGACCAGCTTGTGGCGATCGAGAAGTTCCTGCGGCTCCTTGCCCCGGTGGCCCGGGACCACGGCGTGCACATGAACATCGAGACACACGAAGAGATCACGAGCTATGAAATCGTCCGCCTGGTGGAAGCCGTGGGGCCGGAGGTCCTCGGGGTCACCTTCGACACCGCCAACGTGGTGGTGCGAGGGGAAGACCCTGTGGCTGCTGCGCGTCGCGTTGCACCGTACACCCGGGCCACGCACTTGCGGGATTTTGTCCTCGGTGAACAGGACGGCGTCTTTGGCAGGGTCTTCGCGCCGATCGGCCAGGGCTCGATCGATTGGGACGCGGTGCTCGGCATCCTGCACGCCGAGAACCCGGACCTGCCGCTCTCGATCGAGAACGCAGGTCCCACCCTGCACTTGCCGATCGGCCTCGACGATCCTGAATGGATTGCCATGCACCCTGACCTTGATCAGGACGAGGTGGCCAGCATCCGGGGCATGGCTGCCGAGTACGCGGAACGGACGGAAAGGGGCGAGGCGCCGCGGATCAGCGACTTGCGCGCGGCAACTTACGACGGTGCGCACTTCATCGACGTCTCGGCGAAATCCCTGAGGGACGCGCTGTCCCGGATCGGTGCGGCGGTGTAGGCACGACTGCGCTGTCCCCACCCAACTGCCTCGCAGTTGTTGTCGTTTAGACGCTTCAGAATGACATTAACTGCCAGTCAGTTGGGTGGGGAGGAGCAGAATAGGCCCATGACTTCCAAGATCACTGATGTGCCGGGAATCCGGGTGGGACATGTCCAGCGGATCGGCGACGGCTGGCTCAGCGGGGTGACCGTTGTCCTTCCGCCGCCCGGGACTGTGGGTTCCGTGGATGTGCGCGGCGGCGGGCCGGGCACGCACGAGACGGACGCCCTCGATCCCACCACCCTGGTGCCCACGGTCGACGCGGTCGTGCTCACCGGCGGGAGCGCCTTCGGTTTGGTCACGGCCCACGGTGCCCAGCGATGGTGCGAAGAACAAAGACGCGGCTTCGCAGTGCCGGGGGGAGTGGTACCGATCGTTCCGGCCGCCGCGATCTTCGACCTGGGTCGCGGCGGTGACTTCGCCGCCCGCCCCGACGAAGCCATGGGATACGAAGCGGCAGGCGCGGCTGCGGCTTCAAGCGAGCACGCCGACGTCGGGCGCGGAAACGTCGGTGCCGGCACCGGTGCCGTGATCGGCCGCGGCGCGTTCAAAGGGGGAGTGGGCACCTCGTCCATCACCCTGGACAGCGGCGTGGTGGTGGGTGCGCTCGCAGTGGTCAACGCGCTCGGGATGCCTTTCGGCATATCGTCCCCGCAGGCGGAAGCCGGCACCTCCGAACCGAGGCCCCCGGCACTGAACACCACGCTCGTCGTCGTCGCCACCAACGCCGTCCTCGACCCGGCAGAATGCAAGCGCACCGCAAGTGCCGCACACGCCGGCCTCGCCCGGGCGTTGAGTCCTTCCCATACCCTCGCCGACGGCGACACCGTGTTCGCGCTGGCGACCGGCGCCGTCGTGCTTGACCGCAGTTCGGAACAAGCGCGGCAAGTTTCGCTCATCACCCTGCAAAGCGCGGCGGCCGACGCCGTCCGCCTGGCTGTCCTCAACGGTGTCGCGGCCGCGGAATCCATCACGACGGCGGCAGGCACCTACCCTGCCTACGGCGCGGTTTAGCGGGATCCAAGGGGGTCCCGCGGCCAGGGGAAGCGTGACACCGTGCCGGTGTCTGCGCTAGCATGGGCGGATTTAACTTTCGCGCCGTCTTGGCGTAGAGTTGTCTGTTGGTTGTCTGCACAGCCACGCCCATTTAACAGGTCGCGAGTCCTGCTTCGTGGAGTGGCAGGGGCCGGACGGTCAAACAAACAAAAAACGTCCGCAGATTTTCCGGTGCCTAACCGGAGGGCTGCGGCAAACAACAGTTAGCGGAGGATATGGCCAAGAAGGACGGGGTCATTGAGATCGAGGGCGTTGTGACTGAGGCGCTGCCCAATGCGATGTTTCGCGTTGAGCTCACCAACAAGCACATCGTTCTTGCACATATCTCGGGGAAGATGCGACAGCACTACATCAGGATTCTCCCTGAGGACCGCGTAGTGGTGGAGCTAAGCCCTTACGACCTCACACGTGGTCGCATCGTCTACCGCTACAAGTAATTGCTGGGCGGCAGCCTTGGGAAACCCGGGTAGTTGCCGCTCCAGCCGACCAACTGCAACACGCAAAGGAACGCCATGAAGGTCAAGCCGAGCGTTAAGCAGATCTGCGACAAGTGCAAAGTGATCCGCCGTAATGGCCGGGTCATGGTGATCTGCGAGAACCCGCGCCACAAGCAGCGCCAGGGCTAATTCCCCGCAAGGGAACTAGCGCCCGCGAGGGCAAACCTGGGTTGCTAACCCACGCAAGTAAATAAAGGCAGCACAAGCTGAATTGGGACGTATGGAGCCCGGACAGCTAACCCCCGGTCGGAGGCTGGGGCCGCACTGAAAGTGCGGGTGTACTGCCTACGACCTCCGGTTTATTCAAGGAGTACTGCCACTATGGCTCGTCTCGCTGGCGTAGACATTCCCCGCGAAAAGCGGTTGGAAATTGCGCTTACTTACATCTACGGCGTGGGCAAGACCCGTGCACACGAAACCCTGGCTGCCACCGGCATCAGCGCTGACGTTCGCGTCAAGGACCTGACTGACGCCGAACTGGTTCAGCTGCGTGACTACATTGAAGGCAACTACAAGGTTGAGGGTGACCTTCGCCGCGAAGTAGCAGCAGATATCCGCCGCAAGGTTGAAATCGGCAGCTATGAAGGCCTGCGTCACCGCAAGGGCCTGCCCGTACGCGGTCAGCGTACGAAGACCAACGCTCGTACCCGCAAGGGCCCGAAGCGTACCGTCGCCGGCAAGAAGAAAGCCGGCCGCTAGAAATAGCGCCGACTTTCCCCCGATAACTTTCTGTAGGAGAAATAATGCCCCCGAAGACTCGTGGCGCGGTTCGCAAGCCGCGTAAGAAGGACAAGAAGAATATCGCGCTTGGCCAGGCGCACATCAAGAGCACCTTTAACAACACCATCGTGTCCATCACGGACCCGAACGGTGCTGTAATCTCCTGGGCTTCCGCCGGTGAGGTTGGATTCAAGGGCTCCCGCAAGTCCACCCCGTTCGCCGCCCAGATGGCTGCCGAGGCTGCTGCAAAGCGCGCCCAGGAGCACGGTCTGCGCAAGGTTGACGTGTTCGTCAAGGGACCGGGATCCGGACGCGAGACCGCAATCCGTTCGCTGCAGGCCGCTGGCCTCGAGGTTGGCTCCATCCAGGACGTCACCCCCAGCGCCCACAACGGTTGCCGCCCGCCGAAGCGCCGCCGCGTCTAATTGGATTCTTGGCCTTGCCGGCCGGGTCCGCCACGGAACAGCCTGACTGTTCCGTGGCGCCCGGCCGGCAAAGCCGGAACCAAGCCGATTTCCACCACCTGTGTTGCGTCATATAGCGGATGCTCGCCGAAAGGAAACCTAAGTGCTTATTGCACAGCGCCCCACTCTGTCTGAAGAAGTAGTCTCCGAGAACCGCTCGCGTTTCATCATTGAACCGCTGGAACCGGGCTTCGGTTACACCCTCGGAAACTCCCTCCGCCGTACCCTGCTCTCCTCCATCCCCGGTGCTGCTGTAACCAGCATCCGGATCGATGGCGTGCTGCACGAGTTCACCACGGTTCCGGGTGTCAAGGAAGATGTCACTGAGATCATCCTGAACATCAAGAACCTCTCCGTGTCCTCCGAGCACGATGAGCCGGTTGTTGCATACCTGCGCAAGCAGGGCCCCGGAGTCGTCACGGCCGCGGACATCGCTCCGCCGGCCGGCGTCGAATTCCACAACCCGGATCTGCACATTGCCACGCTGAACTCGAAGGGCAAGTTCGAACTCGAACTGACCATCGAACGCGGCCGCGGCTACGTTTCGGCAGCTCAGAACAAGTCCGGCGACTCCGAGATCGGCCGTATTCCGGTCGACTCGATCTACTCGCCGGTCTTGAAGGTTACCTTCCGCGTGGAAGCTACCCGTGTTGAGCAGCGCACTGACTTCGACAAGCTGATTGTCGACGTCGAGACCAAGCAGGCTATCGCCCCGCGCGACGCCGTTGCTTCGGCAGGCACCACCCTGGTGGAACTGTTCGGTCTTGCACGTGAGCTGAACACCGCAGCTGAAGGTATCGAGATTGGCCCGTCGCCGACGGACGCTGCCCTGGCAGCCGACATGGCACTGCCGATCGAGGATCTGGACCTCACCGTCCGTTCCTACAACTGCCTCAAGCGTGAGGGCATCCACACCGTGGGTGAACTCGTTGCCCGCTCCGAGGCTGACCTGATGGACATTCGTAACTTCGGTGCGAAGTCCATCGATGAGGTCAAGGCAAAGCTGGTTGAACTGGGTCTGTCCCTCAAGGATTCCCCTCCCGGTTTCGATCTTGCAGCCCGCGCCGCAGCCATCGAAGAGGACGACGCCGCGTTCAGCGACGACGAGCTCTAACAAGCAGATCTTGGCCACCGAGTCCACGTTCGGACCCGGACGGCCTTCATTACAGGAGAAATTACTATGCCTACCCCCACTAAGGGTCCGCGCCTCGGAGGCGGTCCGGCTCACGAGCGCCTGATGCTCGCGAACCTGGCAGCATCGCTGTTCGAGCACAAGCGCATCACCACTACGGTCACCAAGGCCAAGCGCCTGAAGCCGTACGCAGAGCGCCTCGTGACCTTCGCCAAGCGCGGCGACCTGTCCTCCCGCCGTCGCGTACTCGGCCTGATCAGCGACAAGGGCATCGTCCACGAGCTGTTCACCGACATCGCCGGCGCCGTTGCCAACCGCGATGGTGGCTACACCCGTATCACCAAGATCGGCAACCGCAAGGGCGACAACGCTCCCATGGCTGTCATCGAGCTGGTTCTTGAGCCGGTTTCCCCGAAGCAGGCTGTAGTTGCCGAGGCAACTGCTGCTGCCAAGAAGGACGCTGAGAAGGCTGCTCCGGCCGCCGAAGAAGCCGCTCCGGTTGCTGAGGAAGAGGTCGTTGAGACCGAAGCCGCAGAGACCGAAGCCGAGGCTCCTGAAGCTGAAGCTGCTGAAACCGAAGAGGCTCCGGCCGCTGAGGAAAAGAAGTAATTCACTGAATTCTTCACAGTAGACTTAAGTCTATGAACGAACGAAAACCCGCTGCCCCCGTTTTGGGGGGCGGCGGGTTTTTGCGTGTCCGGATGGATCTTTCGTACGACGGCGGCCCTTTCAACGGGTGGGCGCTCCAGCCCGGTCTCCGGACCGTGCAGGGATCGCTGGAGGAGGGGTTGGCGCTGATCGTCCGGCGCCCTGTCCGGGTCACCGTGGCGGGGCGGACCGACGCCGGTGTCCACGCCCGGGGACAAGTGGCGCACATTGACCTGTCCGAGGCCGAGTGGGACGGGCTGCCGAGGGGACACGAGATCGACCCCGCTGCCGCGTTGTTGCGGAGGCTTCGCGGCGCCTTGAGCCGGGTCCTTCAGGATGAAACCGGCGCCATTGAAGTGCACGACGTCGGATTGGCGCCGGACGGTTTTGACGCCCGCTTCTCAGCGTTGTGGCGTCGCTACAGCTACCGGATCGCCGATGGGCCGGAACGCTGGGATCCTGTCTTGCGCAGGCTCACCCTCTGGCACAAGGCGGAGTTGGACGAGGCCGCGATGAACGCGGGGGCCGCGACGCTGCTCGGGCTCCAGGATTTCCGCGCCTACTGCAAGCCCCGTGAGGGAGCCACCACTATCCGCGAACTGCAGCGGCTAGAGTTCGTCCGCGGCAACGACGGCGTACTGCTCGCCAATGTCCAGGCCGACGCGTTTTGCCACAACATGGTGCGTGCGCTGGTGGGATCCGCATTGCGTGTGGGGGAGGGCCTGGAAAGTCCGGAGTGGCTGCACGAGCGTTTGCTTGCGGGGGTCAGGGACGCCAAGTCCGTGCTTGCCGCGCCGCACCCCTTGGTGCTTGAGGAAGTGGCCTATCCCTCTGACGACGAACTGTTTGCACGGGCCGAGCTGACGCGGGCACGGCGGGAGTAGGTTTGGGGGCGTCCACCCCGGACGGCCGGCCGTTGACCGGGGCTTGGACGTTGGACGGCCCCCTCCCGGTTCTGGGTACCGTGGAGGGGGCCTGCGATGACCGCCCACGGTTCTGGGTTCGCGGGTGGTCGGTCAATAGCGCCCCAGATGCGCTGGTCGTGGGAGTAGTTGTTCCTAGGGCAGTCCCAGAGCGGTCTTCACTCCTGTGGCCAGTGTGCCGAAGTAACCGTTCAGGGCAGTCCCGAACAGTCCGACTCCGGCTACGATGACCATCGCAATGAAGCCCACCAAAACTGAATACTCTGTGGCCGTTGCTCCCTGTTCTCCAGCCGAGATCCTGATTAGCTGCTTGAACCTTCTTTTCATATCGATCACCGTCTGTTCTTTAGTGTGACGTTAGGAGAACGCAGCGATGATGTTCATGACGGCTGGCCCCAGCAGGATGATGAAGAGCGTAGGAAAGATGCAGAAGATCAGAGGAAAGAGGATCTTCACCGGGATCTTCATGGCGTACTCCTCGGCCCGCTGACGGCGCTTGGTTCGCATTTCCTGGGCCTGGGCCTTGAGGACTTTGGCGATGGCAATACCGTAGGCGTCGGCTTGGACAACCGCCCTAATGAAACTGCGGACGTCGGGAACATCTACGCGCTGGGACATGTCGAGATATGCGTCCCTGCGGCTTCGTCCCACCTGAATGTCCTGTAGGGTCCTGATGAACTCATCTGCCAACGGTCCCTTGCCGCTTTCCGCCGCACGGGCCATGGCGGCTTCAAAACCTAGACCTGCCTGGACGGAGATTAGCATCTGGTCGAGTGAGTTTGGCAACTCCAATCGAATTGCCTCGCGCCGTTTCTGCGCATTCGAACGAATGAGAAGGTCCGGGACGAAATAGGCCAACGCGATTACTGCGATACCAAGGAGAAACCTCCCGGCCGAGGGGTCGCCGAGGAACAACAGCACCCCGAGGACGCCACCACTGAGTGCCAACAGCGGTTTGATCATCAAGATCCGGCCCAATGGCCAGTCCTTGGGACGACCAGCCCCCGCCAGTTGCTTGTCGAGCCAGGCGATATAGCCTCCTGGTACAAGTTGCCGTGAAATGGCCGTCAAGCGATCGCTAAGGTTGGTGGATTGTGGCGCAGTGGGCGTGCGGACACCGAGATTCGTCCGAATGTTGCGTGTCCCTACCCGGTCCCCGGTGAAGGCGAGCCAGACCATCCAAGACACAGGGGCCACAATGGCCAACATGGCTGAATATGGGAAGATTTGCACGATGGTTCCCTCCTAGTATTTCGGCTTGATGAGCCGGCTCAACCACCATGCGCCCACGCTGAGCATGACCGCGGCAGCGGCAAGCATGAGATAACCAGGCACAGTAGATGTGAAGGTGTGGGCGTAGCTCGGGTTGATGAACAGGAGCGCGATGAACATGACAACGGGTAGCGCGAGGAGGACCAGCGCGGACATTCGCCCTTCGGCACTCAGCGCCCTGACCTGCCGGCGGATTTGGTTCCGGTCTCGGATGGTTTCGCCAACGTGGTCCAAGACCTCGGCCAAGTCCCCGCCGACTTCTCGGTGGATTTCGATCGCTTGGGCTATCCAACCGAAGTCCTCGCTTTTCGTCCTTATGGCGACATCGCTGAGGGACTCTCCGAGATCGCGTCCGATCCGAGTTTCGTTGACGATCCTGCTCATCTCCTCGGCCATAGGTGCTTCGCTCTCTTGGGCGGTGGCATCGACTGCCCTTAAGAGACTGTGCCCCGCCCGCATTCCACCGCTCAACATCTGGAGCGCATCGGGCACCTGTTCGTCGAATTTCGCCGAACGCCGGGCCGTCAGCACACCCAGAAACGCCACTAGGGCAAGCACAGCGATGAGGCACATCAGGATTGTGAAGACGAGACCACCCAGCAGGAAGCCGACGGTGCTGGCGAGAACCACTACGATTCCAGCAATCAGCACGTAGTCGGCTGGTTGTTTCTTCAATCCTGCGGCATCCAGTCTCGCCTGAGAAAGGTATCCACCAGAGCGCGAATGAATGCGTGTTTGGATGGCACCCCTGGCGCCGTCGGTAAGCCGCGTCAGAGCAGACGTGTGGATCGGCAAATCGGGACGGCGCCTTTCGGCATCAAGGGTCCTCCGTGACTTGAGAACCACCAACACGAGCAGAAGCAAAGCAAGATAGACCAAGCCCAACCCGGCCGCCAGCATCATGGATTGGACTCCCGACTCGCTCATCGCAAGCCTCCCACCATCGGGGCTCCAAACACCGCAGGAGAGATCGGAATCCCCAGTTCCGCAAAACGATCGGTGAAGCGAGGCCGGACTCCCGTCGGCATCGGCTTACCAAGGAAGCGACCATTTGCATCGACACCGGCTGAGTAATCAAAGACGAAGGCGTCCTGGAGGGTTACGATGTCGCCTTCCATGCCTTGGACTTCCGTGATGTGCGTGACTCGGCGTGTTCCATCTCGCAAGCGGCTAATGTGCACTATTAGGTTCACGGCGGAAGCCACTTGTTCCCGGATGGCCCTGAGGGGAAGATCCATGCCAGCCATCAGAACCAGAGTCTCGAGGCGCGCGACCGCATCCCGCGGGGAGTTGGCGTGGACCGTGGAAATGGAACCGTCGTGGCCCGTGTTCATGGCCTGAAGCATGTCGAGGGACTCTCCTCCGCGGACCTCGCCCACTACAATGCGGTCCGGACGCATGCGGAGTGAATTGCGCACGAGATCCCGAATCGTGACCTCACCGCGTCCCTCAATGTTGGCCGGTCTGCTCTCGAGGCGTACCACGTGCTCCTGTTGGAGTTGCAATTCGACGGCGTCCTCAATGGTGACGATCCGGTCTTCTACGGGAATGAACGACGAGAGGACGTTCAACAGGGTTGTCTTCCCAGTGCCGGTACCGCCGGACACGATGATATTCATTCGAGCCAGGACACAAGCCCTCAGGAGCTCCGCCATTTCCGGAGACAAGCTGCCAAACTCGATGAGTTTGTTCACCGTGAGTGCTTCACGGCCAAACTTTCGTATCGTCAGTGAAGGCCCATTCACCGCGAGGGGGGGAATAATGGCATTCACGCGGGAGCCGTCGGGGAGCCGTGCGTCGACCAACGGAGACGACTCGTCAATTCGCCGCCCGACCCTGGACACAATGCGTTCAATAATCCGCCGCAAAGCCTCGTCGGAGGAGAACTTGGCCTCGGTCTTGTAAAGCCGGCCATACCGTTCGACGTAGATGCTGTCGTAGCGGTTGACCATGACTTCCGTAATTTCCGGATCGTCCAGGAATCGCTGGATAGCGCCGTGGCCGAGGACGTCGTCGATGATCTCAGCCGTGAGGCGCTGCCGTTCGGCTGACGTCAGGGGCACCTGCTCTTCGTCGACTACAACCTTCAGCTCATCGCGAACGTACTGGTGGAGTTCTGTCTCGTCCAGGGAAGAGTCGGAGAGCCTGGACCCGAGTCGCTCAAACAGGGCCTTGCTTGCCCGCTCCTTAAGGTCGCCGAGTGCTTCGCTCGCCAGGATCGTGGATGGCATGTTTTCATCCGCGTGCGCCATGGTGTTCGAGGACTCGGCTGCTTTCGCTTCTTGGATACGGCCGAGTGTTGCTGCTGTTGGCGTGGCCATTCCCGGGGGGACTGTCGCGGCGTCTTGTGCTGCGTCTGAATCAGGGCTGAACCGACGACTTTCGAGTCTGCGTGAGAGGTTCACCGGACTACCGCCCTTCTGTGCATCTGCTTGTGTTCTCGCTCGTCCCAATTGGGCTTAAACCGGCTAACCAGCTGGCGTAGGCCCTTGATGGCGGCATCTCTTGTTCCGTCCTGCAGCAGCGGGACGCCTTTGTTCGTGGAGAAAGGAAGGGTCCGTGACCGGGGAATGGCAATATCCACCGGAACCCCTATGGTTGCTTCCACGTCCTTGAGGACTAGCCCGCTTTTGGGGTCGGCCATGTTCAGGACGACATGCCGGTACTGGGGCAGCAGTTGCAGTTCATCGAGAATGCTAAGGCCAGTCCGCAAACCCCGGATACTCGGAATGTCCATTCCGCACACCCACACGGCGTCCGTGGCACTTTCAAGCGCGGCGAGCACATGCTCACCAAGCCCAGGGGCTGTGTCTATGACGACGTATTGGAATTCATGGCGGAGCTGTTCAATCAACCTGGAGACGTGCTGAGCCGTGATGCGATCCATTTCGACGGGATTGCGCGGGGCGCACAGCGCGTAGATGCTCGCCGGATGGACGCTCAAGTATGTCTTGAGCACCATGGAATCCTGACTGGCTGGACCGAGCACGGCGTCCGTGATGGTGTGCTCGGGATTCAACAGCAATCCGCTCGCCACATCGCCGAACTGTAGGTCCAGGTCTACGATCACCACGCCCATCGGCGCCAAGGTCCCCAGGCCCACTGCCAGATTAGTGGCCACCGTTGTCTTGCCCACGCCGCCCTTCGGCGACATGACGGCGATGATTCGCCCACCTGAAACCTGGGAGGGGGTCTCTATGGCGTTGGGGGCAAGACCTCTTCTCCGACCGGCGGCTGCGAGGCTTGCCCGCTCCACCATCACACGGATGGTGTCCGAGTCCGCTGCGGGGGAGAGGAGGTCGCGCACCCCGGAGCGCATTGCTGCGAGGACCAATGACTCGTTCTGTTCCGCGGCCAGCACCACACTGATTTCCGGAAACTGGAGATCCAGCAAGGACGCATGTTTGAGAGAGTCATTGATTTCCAGGCCGGGGCCCAAGATCAGCACTTCAGGCGGTTCTCCAAGGAGCTGGTCCAGGATCTCCCGTGGCCCTGCAGGCAAGTAGTCGGCCTGGAACCACTGGAGGCTTCCGCTCATTCCAGCAGTTGCCGAGCGGACGCGCCGTTCGAAGTCAGGTTCCGGGGTGATGAGAACGAAGCGGCTCATTTGAATACACTTCCCCGGTCGATGACACCTGTTGCGCTTGCAGTGGCACCTGATGGCTCCTTGCTCAGATAGATGGTCCCGAACTCAACGGCGTACACGATTTTCTGGACGTCGACGGCGGAGCGGGCCACCGTGACGAGGTAGCCACTCCCTGCGCCCGCGGTCTTGTTGGCGTTCAGGGAACCGCTGCTTGCCTGAGAGGTGGAACTTGAGTTGTCTGCAATCGTTCCGCTGGCGTCCTGCACTGCGGTGACCAGGACTTTGTGGAACGTAAAGTTTGTCTGGTCAGGGGAGCTGGATTTGTCATCGGCTTTGAAGGAAAGCATCACGCCGACGGTGTCTCCGGCCTTCACTGTTCCGCCGACAGCGCGTTCGATCGGCAGCTTGAGGGTGACCTCCTGAAGTCCGTTAGGAACTTCAACGCGGCCCGGACCGGCCAAGCTGGTTGGATCGACCATCCGGGTCGCAAGCAATTGCTCACCGGGCATGAACTCGATCGAAGAAACCTTGGAACCGAGGTCCCCGAGATTCGTGACGCTGTCGGCCGCAATGGCTGACTTTGGCACGGACTTTTTGACGACGGAATCCCCGAAACCGGCCGTCGGAGTGCCAGCGGGAATTTCCTTTTGGATGACGTAGACGTCTTCCGTTTCTGTATTTGCCAGAGCGCGCTTGTCGGCGCCCTGGACGTAGAACACGAGCATCACTGTTCCAATGATGGCCACGACAAGCGCAGCGATGCCTCCCAGTAGGCGTGTTTTCACTTTTCTTCCTTCCCAGATGCGCTCGTCAAAGGGCGCGATTTATTGGATGAGTTGCGGCGGAAGATTGGCCCCGCCTTGCGTGTATCCCCCTCCTTGGTACACAGAGGGGTCCGCAATCCAGCTGACAAAGTACCCGCGGACACCGTTGTTGCTTCCTCCAAGACCGGTTTGATCTCCGCCGGTCATACCGGGGAAGTTGTATCCGGTGAGATAGAAGGCTGCGTAACCTTTGATGTAATACTTGCCTCCAGCGCCGCCTGCCGAAGCTTCTGTGAAAACGGGGAAGGCAACCACCGTATTCAGATAACCGCTGATGAGTGTCTTGCACTCTTTTGGCATGCTCAGACCGGTCTTGCTCTGCGCGTAAGGATCGACAACTCCCGGCGTTGTAGGATCATCGGAATAGACCTTTGCGGCGCACGAGCCCGTCTCGGGAATCAGCCATTCGAAACCAGCCGGGATGACTTGGCCGGACGGACTGTCACTCACACAGGTAGTGCTGCCGTGGGTGAGAATCGTTTGCGTAGCGCCATTGATGTCGAATTGGCATGGAGCGAAGGCCAGCGGCAGGATCGCGGGGCCGGATCCAGGGCCGCCCCATGTCGCAGTGGCTTGGGCACCGACCGTCACTGGGCCGGTGTTGAGAGCGTTGGCGAACATCTTGCTTAGGTAGCCGGCTCCGGTTGTGCCGTCCTTGGTGGATGTTGTGACTGTTACCTTGCCCGGCACGCTTAAATCCACCGACTTCACAGTGCTCGCGCCATCGTTGGCGTTGGAGTTTGCCAGGGGGCCGGCCAACGAAATGTTGCAGGAACCTTTGGCGCAGCTGTTCGCGACTGCGAGGGCTCCGGAATCCGCCCCGTTTTGCAGCTGGGCGCGTTCTGCGTAGATTTGGCCGACGTCAACCGCGACCGCACCTACTCCGATGAGCACCAGCATCATGAGTGCAACAAGCACCCCCGCCGCGCCGCGCTCTCCGTCGGCGAATTCTTGACGCCGATTCAGCCGTTGCATTGCATTGCCCCTTTGCCGGTGACAGTGACGTTGGAGCCAAAGAATCCCGTGAGGGACTTGCCACTGTAAGTGGTGGTCACTGTGACGGTGGGAGGGGGACTGCCGGCCGCACAGGCTCCCGAGTAGCTGAAGCTCAGCTTGGAGGTGTCCAGCGAGGGTGCTCCGGCCTTGCCGGCCGCGGTTGCCTTGCTAGAGTCGTTGGTGATTGCCATGGTCCGCGCAGCTTCACGCGAGGCTTGGGTGACGGAAACCTGGATGTTATAGGCATTCGAAAATTCGACAATTGCAATGATCAGGGAAATGAGGATGGGCGCGACAAGTGCGAATTCGACGGCCACCGCGCCCCGCTCATTGTTCCTGGAAGTTTTGATCCTGTGTTTCATTGGATCCCCCTGGGTACGTGCTGCTGAAGTCCGCAGCAAAAACGGTGCGTTGTGGGGGGG
>NZ_JBYSXB010000003.1:83595-188305 GCF_058781765.1 Arthrobacter sp. FW306-1B-G06A
CCGCGCCCGGGGCGCGGCACAACGCGTTTGCCCAATTACCAGGTGCCCACCGTCGTAGCGAGGCTGTTGAACCACGCGTTCAGGTTGGTGCCGAAGAGCCCGACGCCGACGACTATGACGAGGGCGATCAATCCGACTAGCAATGAATATTCTGTGGCAGTCGCTCCCTTTTCAGCGGGAAGTTCGCTGAAAAGGAGTTGAAATGCGCGGAATTTCTTCTTGAAATTGAACATGTTGAGACCTATCGAGTCCGGCAGCTCTCGCTACCAGGCCGCAACCTTTCCGGCCAGGCCATTGAAGAAGGCGTTCAGGTTGGTGCCGAACAGCCCGACGCCGACGACGATGACGAGGGCAATAAGGCCGACAAGCAGCGAATATTCCGTCGCCGTTGCGCCTTTCTCGGAAGTGAGCTTGTCTTTGATGCCGGTGATGAAAGCGAGTGTGGAGATCATGAGAGTTGACATTGGAAAAACCTTCCCAGATAAGTGAATTTGTCTACGAATTCCAGTTGCCTACATATCCCTTTGGCGGTTCGGATTTCGATAGGACAAGAATTGCCCCTGGGAGGGTTAACAAACAATGCGTAGTGGTACTCGTCTTTCCGACACTGGATGGCGCTGACTACTCGAAGTACGATTCACGGGTACTCGGTTTACCTGCCTAAGTACTACTTAGGCGCCCGCGCAGTTGGGGCTCTTGTGAACCGAGGGAACTGGGAAGAACGTCAGGACCTCACGCAACGAGAAGGGCCACTCCAATTGCCGCGGCGAACATGGCAGGTCCGTGTGCCACCTCAGATGGCTTGGTTCCGCGCTTCAGGCGCAACATCAGCACCGTCACCACCCCGCCCACCACGAAGCCCAGCAGTCCCCCGTAGAACACGTGGGTCCAGCCCAAGTAGCCCAAGTACATTCCGAGTGGTGCCGAGAGCTTCACGTCGCCCATTCCGAGGCCTCCCGGAGAAATTAATCCGAGAATGAAGTACCCCAGGAACAAGATGACGCCGCCGGCAGCCGCTCGCAGCAGCCCCGGCCAGTCCGGAACAAGCACAGCCGACATAGTTAACAGACCAAGCCCGGACGCAAGCAGCACCAGGACCAGCGGGTTTGGGAGCAAATGGTGAGCGATATCAACGCGTGACAGCTGCACGGCGAGCGCTGACAGGAGGAGATAGGCGGGGAGTGCCGGAGACAAGCCGAACCGCAGCGTCATGAGGGCAAACAACGCCGCGGTCGCAACCGCCGTCGTGAGCCTTATGGCGGGGGAAGGGGGCCTGCCAAGCCTCGGCATGGACCAAGTGATCAGAAGCTCTGCCAGAGGGCTCGTGAGCAGCCCCAGGAGCCCGAAGGCGGCCACAAGCAAAGGCTGGGCGGCAGTTGCTGTCATCGCATCTCCTAGGAGCTCAGGAAGGGTCTCAGTTGTTCACGCTGGTTGCCAGCCTATTTTGACCCTGAAGCTCCTTGCCGCTATTGTTGATAGTCGTTGTGCGTGTCCTTTCTCGATGACACATGCCCGCTTGGGGATCCAGTTGCAGGATCGTTAACTCGACAGGCATATCGGGACTTCGGGATGACTGGTACATAGAGCCCTCACCTCTGCTCCGGTAACGCATACCTAGTAGGCACACGCTTCAAGCGTGCCGCCTAAAACATGAACGCCAGAACAAGAACGAGGCAAAACCGTGCGTACGTACACCCCGAAGCCCGGCGATATCAACCGCCAGTGGCACGTCATCGATGCCACCGACGTTGTCCTTGGTCGTCTTGCCAGCCAGACCGCAACACTGCTGCGCGGAAAGCACAAGCCGACCTTTGCGTCCCACATGGACATGGGCGACTTCGTCATCATTATCAACGCTGAAAAGGTCGCCCTGACCGGCGCCAAGCTGGAGCAGAAGCGCGCATACCGCCACTCCGGCTACCCGGGCGGCTTGACCTCCGTCAACTACGCGGAACTGCTGGAATCCAACCCGGTCCGCGCCGTGGAGAAGGCCATCAAGGGCATGCTCCCGAAGAACTCCCTCGCTGCACAGCAGCTGGGCAAGCTGAAGGTGTACCGCGGTGCAGAGCACCCGCACGCCGCCCAGCAGCCCAAGACTTTCGAAATCACCCAGGTCGCCCAGTAGTCCTGGCCACCAAACAACTTTTAATCAAGGAGAATCGTGGCTCAGAACGAAGAACTGACCACCGAGGCCGTTGTGGCTGAGGAAAACCTGACCAGCTACACCTCGGAGAGCGGTCCTGCAGAAGCAGAAGCGCCGAAGAAGGAGCGCCCGGCACTTACCGTTGCCGGCGCCGCAGTTGGCCGTCGTAAAGAAGCTGTTGCACGTGTTCGCATCGTGCCCGGCACCGGCAAGTGGATCATCAACGGCCGCGAGCTGGCCAACTACTTCCCGAACAAGCTGCACCAGCAGGACGTCAACGAGCCCTTCAAGATCCTTGATCTTGACGGCGCCTACGACGTCTTCGCACGCATCCACGGTGGCGGCATTTCCGGCCAGGCCGGTGCACTGCGTCTCGGCATCGCCCGTTCGCTGAACGAGATCGACGCCGAGAACAACCGCGCCACCCTGAAGAAGGCCGGCTTCCTGCGTCGTGACGCCCGCGTCATCGAGCGTAAGAAGGCCGGTCTCAAGAAGGCACGCAAGGCACAGCAGTACTCCAAGCGCTAAACATGCTCCGGGACGCTCCCAGCGTCCCCACGAGGCCCGTTCCGCCATGTTCGTGGTGGAACGGGCCTTCTCGTGTTTAATGGCTACTTTCCAATGGATTTCGTAGGTCGTACACCGTGGTGCCATCAAGGACATCTGAGTGGAAAGTGGCCGCCACCCAATTCTGAATCGCCGTGAGCTCCTGGCTGTTTCCCGGGACCTTCAGTTGTTCAGGTTGCTCGACCAGGTAGCAAATTTGTCCCGCATCGACCCAGTCCCGGAACCTGTTCAGGGTGGGGCTGGGATCCACAGCCGCGAATCCACCCAGCGGCATGATTGGACGATTGGAAGCCAGCTGAAAACGTGCTGCCGTTTGGGCAGGGTAAGTGGCCGCGGCCCACGTACATCTCGATGGGGCGTTCTGCAGCTTCTCCAAGATGGCTTGGCCGGGAATATTGCCAATCGCAATTCCGTAGGCCCAGGCTGGTTCCTGTTTCTTGACTCCGTCTAGGAAGCGGCTAAGGGTGTTCGGGTTCCGGGAGATTCCGCCCGAGAGCGGATTGGACCCGGACTGAGGAGAACCCACAGTTAGCAGAGAGCAAAATACCGGTCCGATCAGCAGCGCTCCAATTGCCACGGCAACTGTTGAGCGCTCGAGCCAAATCCAGGGTGGGCGGACCGCTGAGGCTGCCGCCAAAAGCAAGCCGGCAGACAGTATGGCGGTTCCGAGCCACTCGGGAAACACATCACTAATTCGCCATATTGCGTTGGCGAAGATGAAGCTTGCAACCAAAGCAGCCGTAGTCCATATTCGGCTTAGGGCTGTCTTGGCGCCCGACAAGAGCAAACGGGCACCAATACCGACGCAAAGAGCCAGCGGAGGCGCCAGGGACGACGAATAGTAGGAATGAAAGCCCTGGCTCATGAAACTCAGCACGAGGTACGTTGTTACGAACCAGACAACTGCTGCCGACGATAGGATGGCCTCATTCCGTTCGAATCGGCGTGTGGCAACGGCCCAGGTGATGGCCATGCAACTGAGCAAGGCAGGCATGAGTAGCCAGCCGATTTCCTGTCCGTAGTTCAGATTGATCAGCCTGAAGAATCCTGCGTCCGAAGCCATACTCCTGAACTCTTGGGGTATCAGGGACAAGGACGGGTCATCTGGATGCTGGACTACGCGGTCGATTCCGTTGTACCCGAGTGTTAGTTCAATCATGCTGTTGCTTGTTGAGCCTCCGACGAAGGGACGGGATTGGACAGGTGTGAGGTCGACGGCGAGCGGCCAGGCCATGGAACCAGCGGCCATGACGCATCCGGCCAGGGCAAGCCCGAGGAACCTTTTGCGCCAGGACAGGCGGGCGAAAAGGAGAAAGACCATCGCGATTGCCGGGAGAACCAGAAATGCCTGAAGCTGTTTCGTCAGAAATCCGAGAGCCAACAATCCGCCCGCGAGGATCAGTGGCTTGAGTTTGCCAGTCTCTGAGGCCCGGATCCCGGCGTAGAGCGCGGCAATCATCAACAGGACCATGAGCGGATCCGGGTTGTTGTAGCGGGCTAGTAGAACGGTGATTGGGGTGAATGCGAACACCATTGCGGCGATGAGGGCAGCCACGGCCGGGAAGTATCTGCGGGTTAGGACAAAGATCAGCAGCGTACTGGACAACGTGATGATCACTTGTGGAACTAGGAGACCCCAGGAATTGAGTCCGAGTAGGCGGACCGAAAGCCCCATGACCCAAAGGCTGAGTGGGGGTTTATCCACGGTGACGGAGTTCCCCCAGTCCGAGGAACCGAAGAAGAATGCCGTGAAGCCATGTTCACCGGACTGAACCGCAGCTGAGTAGAACGCGTTGGCCCAACCATTTTGATCCAGTTTCCACAGGTAAAAAAATGCCGTGGAGAGCAAGAAGACCGCGATGGTGACCTTCTCCCAGCGCGCAACTGGGGTTGGGCTTCGGACAGCGAAGCCGGTCGGCTGACGCCGAGTACGGGAGGCGGTAGATTCGGACACCGTCAAAAGATTCCTCCTTGAAATTTCCCCCAGATGTTGTTCAAGTCTGGGACAACATGATCAAAGTAGCGACTCTTTTGGCTGATTGAGTGCAAAACCCGTGCGCCGTTCCTCCGACCGACGAACCCGGAAGACCCAGATCCGGAGCAGCACGAATCGGACAAGGGTCGCGAATATGTTTGCGCAGGTCAGGACGAAAAGCTCGGTGCTGGGCGACGCGTCCGGATGGATGGCATGTAGTAGTAGCAGGGAAGAGGAAGTGATTCCCCAGGCGGCCAGGAACACCACGAGGCCTTGAAACTGTTGGGTGAACTGCCGCTCGGGTCCATGAATCCTGAACGTGAAGCGGCGGTTGGCGGCCGTGTTCGCGATGGCCGTGAGCAACAGGGCCAGGAAGTTTCCCTGCTGTGGACCAAACGGGCCCTGGAACAGCAGATATAGCAAAGCAAAAGCAAGAGTGGAGAACGCGCCGACGATTCCGAAACGTATCACTTGGCCGAAGAAACTTGGACGCGTTGGCGCGGCGATAGGTCCTCGCCCCAGCTCCGCGTATATCGCTTGCAAAGGGATATTTCCCTTCATCATGGAACCCGCGACGCGCACGAGGCCCCTGATATCGTCGATGGCCGTTTGGCGGATATCCACCCTGCTGTCTGGATCGTCGATCCAGTCGACGGGAATCTCGTGGATTCGAAGCCCTGCCCGCTCCGCCAAGATCAACAGTTCGGTGTCGAAGAACCAGCAGTTGTCCTTCACATAAGGAAGCAGCCGATGCGCGACTTCTGCCCTGACGGCCTTAAAGCCGCACTGGGCGTCGGAAAACTGGACCTGCATGGTCCGTTTAAGAATCAGGTTGTAGCTCCGGGAGATGAATTCCCGTTTGGGACCTCTGACTACTCTCGAAGTCCGGCCGAGGCGGGTGCCGATGCTGACATCCGAGTGTCCGGAAAGCAGGGGAGCGATAAGCGGCGGCAACGCCGCCAAATCGGTCGAGAGGTCCACGTCGACATATGCCAGAACTTTCGCTTCAGACGAGGTCCAGGCGTCGCGGAGCGCGAAACCCCGCCCCTTTGTCTCAAGGCGCCGATAACTGACATTGGGAACCTCATCAGCGAGCTTCCGCGCAATTAAACCGGTCGCGTCCGTGCTCGCGTTATCGGCAATCGTGATTTTCCAGCTGTACAACAATTCCCGAGAAAGATAGTCGGCAAGCCGATAAATGCTTCGTTCGAGTATGGCGGACTCGTTGAATACGGGGACAATTATTTCGAGCGCCAAGCCCCCAGAGCTAGGTGTCATGCGGTAATCGTAGATACTTGTTAAGGGGCATTACTAGAGTGGAGCAAAAAGCGCAAGTCAAGTAGTTCCACTCTATCGATCGCGCGGTTGAAGGAGTATGCACGGCCCTTCCGGCACTCCTTCGCTCGGCCCCTGCAACCGTCGTCTAGACTGGGACGCGATGGCTAGATTATTTGGAACAGATGGCGTGCGTGGTCTCGCCAATGGATTGCTCACCGCGGAGCTTGCTCTTCAGTTGGCCCAAGCTGCCGCAGTGGTCCTTGGCCACGAGCGTGCGGCCAACGGAACGCGGCCCCGCGCCGTGGTCGCCCGGGATCCGCGCGCCAGCGGAGAGTTTATCGCCGCAGCGGTGGAAGCCGGACTTTCGAGTTCCGGCATCGACGTGTACGACGCCGGTGTGCTTCCCACGCCCGCAGCGGCCTACCTCATCGCCGATCTCGATGCCGATTTCGGCGTCATGATCTCGGCCTCGCACAACCCCGCGCCGGACAACGGCATCAAGTTCTTTGCCCGCGGCGGCCAGAAGCTCCCGGACGAGGTTGAGGACGCGATCGAGGCCCAGCTCGGCAAGGAACCCTCACGCCCCGTGGGCGGCGACGTCGGCCGGATCCAGCGCTTCTCGGACGCCGAGGACCGCTACATCGTCCACCTGCTCGGCACCCTGCCGCACCGTCTTGAGGGCCTCAAGGTTGTCCTGGACTGCGCCCACGGTGCAGCCAGCGGCTGTTCCCCGCAGGTCTTCTCCAGTGCCGGCGCCGAAGTTGTAGTGATCGGCGCTGAACCCGACGGCCTGAACATCAACGACGGCGTCGGTTCCACCCACCTGGGCCAGCTCAAGGAAGCAGTCGTCAAGCACGGCGCGGACTTCGGCATTGCCCACGACGGCGACGCCGACCGCTGCCTGGCCGTGGACCATGAAGGCAACGAGGTTGACGGTGACCAGATCATGGCGATCCTGGCCCTCGCCCTGAAGAAGTCCGGAAAACTGAAGGACGACGTCCTGGTAGCCACCGTGATGAGCAACCTCGGACTCAAGATCGCCTTGCGTGAAGCTGGAATCACCATCCGCGAGACCGCGGTGGGGGACCGGTACGTCCTGGAGGCAATGCGCGACGGCGGCTTCAGCCTTGGCGGAGAGCAGTCGGGCCACGTGATCTTCTCCGATTACGCCACCACCGGCGACGGCGTCCTGACCGGACTTCAGATCGCCGCCCAAGTGGCCGGCACCGGACGGACCCTCCAAGACCTTGCCCGCGCCATGACCAAGCTGCCGCAGCTCATGATCAACGTGAAGGGCGTGGACAAATCACGCGCCGCCACGGACGAAGGCGTCGCTGCCGCAGTGGCCGCCGCTGAGCTCGAACTTGGTGACACCGGCCGCGTGCTCCTCCGGCCGTCGGGCACCGAAGCACTGGTGCGCGTGATGGTGGAAGCCGCGGACATGGAAACGGCCACCCGCATATGCACCGAACTCGCCGGCGTCGTCGAAGACCGCCTCGCCATTCCACGCGAACTGGCGCTTTAGCCCCGAAAACAGCAAAACAACTGTGGCCCGTCTCCATAAGGAGGCGGGCCACAGCTAGTTCAAGTGCTTACCTTTGAGCCGTGCTTATCTTTGAGCCAGGCTGTCGCGGATCTCCGTGAGGAGCGTGACCGCGGGGTCCGCCGCCGGCTCGTCTTCCGTGATGCCCAACTTGGCGTTGCGGCGCTCGATGAGGTGGTTCATCGGAGCCACCACGACGAAATAGATTGCGGCTGCTACCAGGACGAAGTTGACGATCGCGGTCAGCAAAACGCCGAACTGCAGGTCATTTCCGTTGATGGTCACCTTCGCGAAACTGTCAAAGTTGGGGGATCCAACCAAGGCAGCGATCAGCGGCATGAGGACGTTCTTGACGAGTGCATCAACAACTGCACCGAAGGCGGCACCCATGACGACGGCTACGGCAAGGTCTACGACGTTGCCCTTCAGAATGAAATTCTTAAATCCACTCAACATGGCACCAAGCTAGTGCATGCTTGTAAATTCAAAGTGAGCGGCCGTTCAATTTTCGGGAGTGTCGGAAACTTTCCTGGTTAATCAACCGTTAGGGGTAGCCCGGCGCCGCTTCGAGTCCAAAGTACTCCTCGAGGGTGCCGATGCCCCGCTTGGCCATATCCGTCGCAGCCTCAACCCCGACGAATCGCAAATGCCAGGGCTCGTAGTAGTAGCCCGTGATCTCATTGAGCATCCACGGGTACCTGACAACAAATCCGTGCTTGTACGCATTCGCTTTGGCCCAGACGGCCGCCGGCTGATCAGCGAAGCAGGGTTCGAAGCTGCACGCCCCGCCGCCGTCGCCGATGTCGAAGGCCCAACCGGTCTGGTGTTCCGAGAAGCCGGGACGGGCGGAAGCCGTGTCCGCCGAGGCCTGGCCGCGCGTGCTCACGTAGCCGTTGTATGTGGCGGTTTGGGTCTGGAAGGAGCGGTAACCGGACGCCAAGGTCATGGTGGCGCCTTCCGAGGCGGCTGCTGCGAAGAGCTTTTCGGCCGCTGCGGCGGTGGTGCTGTTGAGGAGGGACGCCTCTCCGCTGACTGCGAGTTGCACGCGGGGCTGTACCAGGTCGGGAGGGACAAACTGCAAGGGGGTCAGCGGCCGGTGCTTGTTGACGATGACCCACTGGCTCGCCGGGTCGCTCAAGGAAAACTGCTGGGACAGGACCCCCGACGGCGGAGCCTTCGACGGCGGTGCGCTCGACGGCGGCTCGCTCGCCGCTGCGGTGGGAACCGCCGTCGTGGTCGCCACGGTCGGCGTCGCGGTTTGGAGACGCGAGGGGGACGGTGCCGACGTGGGCGAGGCGACCCGGGTATCCGGGCTGCAGGCCGCCAAGGCCGCCATTCCCGCCCCTGCGGCAAGAAGCGTCGCGAAGGACCTTCGGCTGGGGCCGCAGTTGTAGCACATCCGTGCTAGACCTTTCGGAGCAGCATGCGGCGGATGGAATGGTCGGCATCCTTGGTGAGGACAAGTTGCGCCCGGCCGCGGGTGGGGAGCACGTTTTCCTCCAGGTTGGGCTCGTTGATCCGCTTCCAAATGCCGCGTGCAGTGGCTTCGGCCTCGGCATCGGAGAGCGTCGCGTAACGGTGGAAGTAGGATTCCGGCTGGGCGAACGCGGTGCTTCGAAGCTTGCGGAAACGGTCCACGTACCAGTCTTCGATGTAGGAGGTCTTGGCGTCAACGTAAATGGAGAAATCAAAGAAGTCGCTCAGGGCCAAGCCTTGCCGGCCGTCCTGCCGGGGACGGGCGGGGGCCAACACGTTGAGGCCCTCGACGATCAGGACGTCGGGCCTCCGGACCACCACTTCCTTGTCCGGGACGATGTCGTAGGTGACGTGCGAATACCAAGGAGCCCGGACTTCTTCGGCGCCCCCCTTGATCGCACTCACGAAACGAAGCAAAGCCCGGCGGTCGTAGGACTCCGGAAAGCCCTTGCGTTCAAGCAAGTGCCGGCGCTTCAACTCGGCGAGGGGATACAGGAACCCGTCGGTGGTGATGAGTTCGACGTTCGGGGTGCCGGGCCAGCGGCGGAGCATCTCGCGCAGCACGCGGGCGATAGTGGACTTGCCAACTGCCACCGAACCCGCGACGCCGATCACGAAGGGCGTGCGCTGGGTCTGCTCGCCAAGAAAGGTGGTTGTGGCTGCATGAAGCTGTTGTGACGCCTGGACATAGAGGTGCAACAAGCGGGAGAGCGGGAGGTAGACCTCGCGGATTTCCTTCATGTCCAGGGGATCGCCAAGGCCGCGAAGCCGGATGATGTCCTCTTCGTTAAGCGGCTGCTCCATCTGCGCACCGAGCCGGGACCACGTCTGCCTGTCCAGTTCCACGAACGGAGAGGAGCTGTCGCCGTTCGCTTCGTTGCGTTGCAAAGTCACCATAGAGATTCTGCCCCTCCGTTGGCTGATCCGGAAATACAGCATGAACGGCGGGCAGATTTTGTGTGAGCATGCTCTCCCGGAAAAGGTGCATGTACCTGCATATTCCGCGGCCTGGGCTGATTGCGGGCCCGGATATCCTACGTCCATTTCGCGGGGCAACCGCTACTCTTGTAGGCATGTGTGGAATCGTAGGTTACGTTGGCAATTCATCCCGCCGGGCAGATGCCGGGCACTCGGCCCTCGACGTCGTACTTGAAGGACTCCGGAGGCTTGAATACCGGGGCTATGATTCAGCCGGAGTAGCAGTGGTGGCTGATGGAACCATCACAGCCCGGAAGAAGTCCGGGAAACTGAGCAATCTACTGAACGAGCTCGAGGGAAATCCGCTCCCGGACTCGCTGACCGGCATCGGCCACACCCGTTGGGCCACCCACGGCGGACCCACCGACCAGAACGCCCACCCGCATCTGGCCGATGGCGGACGCCTGGCGATGATCCACAACGGAATTATCGAAAACTTCGCCGAGCTCAAGCAGGAGCTCATCGCCAAGGGTGTCACTTTCGAATCGGAGACGGACACCGAGGTGGCGGCAGCACTGCTGGGCGATATTTTCCGCAACCAACTCAATGGCGACTCCTCCAACGGCAGGCTCACCAAGGCGATGCAGCTCGCGTGCCAGCGGCTCGAAGGCGCGTTCACGCTCCTCGCCGTGCACGCGGAACGGCCCGACGTCGTCGTCGCCGCGCGTCGCAATTCCCCCCTTGTCGTCGGACTGGGGGAAGGCGAGAACTTCCTTGGCTCCGACGTTTCCGGTTTCATCGACCACACGCGCCGCGCCGTCGAGCTTGGCCAGGACCAGATCGTCACCATCACCGCCGACACCGTGGAGATCACGGACTTCTTCGGCGCCCCCGCCCAGGGCAAGGAATACCACGTTGACTGGGACCCGGCTTCTGCGGAAAAGGGCGGCTTCAGCTCCTTCATGGAGAAGGAAATCCACGACCAGCCCGACGCGGTCACCCAAACCCTCCTCGGCCGCTCGGACATCAACGGTCAGCTGACTTTGAGCGAGCTCCGGATCGACCCCGAGTTGCTCAAGCAGGTCAACAAGATCATCGTCCTGGCCTGTGGCACGGCCGCATACGCCGGGATGGTCGCCAAGTACGCCATCGAGAACTGGTGCCGCATCCCCACCGAGGTGGAGCTTGCGCACGAATTCCGCTACCGCGACCCGATCGTTGACGCCAACACGCTGGTGGTGTCCATCAGCCAGTCCGGCGAGACCATGGACACCCTGATGGCGGTCCGTTACGCCCGCGAACAGGGCGCCAAGACGATCTCCATCTGCAACACCAACGGATCCACCATCCCGCGTGAATCAGACGCCGTTCTCTACACCCACGCCGGTCCGGAGATCGCCGTCGCTTCCACCAAGGCGTTCCTGGCCCAGATCACCGCCGCCTACCTCCTGGGCCTCTACCTCGCCCAGTTGCGCGGAAACATCTTCTCCGGCCAGATCAAGGACGTCCTGGCGGACCTTGGCAAGATCCCCGCCCACATCCAGAAGATCCTCGACAACGCGGGTCCCCTCCGCGAGCTCGCCCGCAGCATGAAGGACGAGAAGTCGGTCCTCTTCCTGGGCCGCCATGTGGGCTTCCCGGTAGCACTCGAGGGCGCGCTGAAGCTCAAGGAAATCGCGTATATCCACGCTGAAGGGTTCGCTGCCGGTGAGCTCAAGCACGGTCCGATCGCCCTGATCGACGAAGGGCAGCCCGTCTTTGTGGTGGTTCCCTCGCCTCGGGGCCGCGATTCCCTCCACGCGAAGGTTGTCAGCAACATCCAGGAGATCCGCGCCCGCGGTGCGCGCACGCTGGTGATCGCCGAGGAAGGCGACGAAGCCGTGCGGGCTTACGCCGAGCACGTTTTCTACGTCCCCCAGACACCTACCCTGCTGATGCCGCTTCTCACCACTGTTCCGCTGCAGATTTTTGCCGCAGAGCTCGCCAAGGCCAAGGGGTACGACGTGGACCAGCCGCGCAACCTCGCCAAGAGCGTGACCGTAGAATAACGGCATGATTGTTGGCATAGGCGTAGACGTCGTAGACATAGAGCGCTTCGGGCGCCAACTCGAGCGGACCCCGGGCCTCCGTGACCGTTTGTTCGTTCCCGCGGAACGCGAGCTCAACACGCGGTCCTTGGCCGCGCGCTTCGCGGCCAAGGAGGCCGTGGCCAAGGTCTTGGGAGCTCCCGCGGGCATGAACTGGCAGGACTGCTGGATCGGCCTGGACCAGAACGGCCCCACCATCAAGGTGAAGGGCACCGTCCTGGCAGTTGCCGATTCCATAGGCGTGAAGCGCTGGCACGTGTCCATGAGCCACGATGGCGGAATCGCCACTGCCATGGTCATCGCCGAAGCGTAGCAGCGCAAGAAACCATGATCAGCGCCTTCACCGGAACACAGATCAGGGCAGCGGAACAACCGCTTCTTGATGCCGGCGAAGGCGCTGTTCTCATGCAGCGCGCAGCCTACGGTCTGGCAAACGCCGTCGTTCGGGAACTACGTTCCGAGGGGCGTCGCCTGTACGGCTCGAGCGTCACGGTGCTGGCAGGCAAAGGGAACAACGGCGGGGACGGCCTCTTCGCCGCGGCAACGCTCGCGAGGCGCGGCATGCGCACGACGGCGGTACTCACCGCCGGTTCGGCCCATCCGGACGCCCTCGCGGCCTTCCGCGCCGCCGGTGGACGCGTTCACGTTTTGGATGAGGACAACGCCGAAGAACTAGCCGTGCTGATTGCCGGCGACGACGTAGTCATCGACGCGATCCTGGGCACTGGTGCCCGGGGCGGCCTCCGCGGTTCGGCCGCGGAATTGGTTGCCGCCTTGGAAGAACTCAGGCCCGACCTGGTGGTGGCCTGCGATACTCCCAGCGGCGTGGACGCCGACACAGGGGAGGTCCACTGGCCTGTATTGACGGCGCGGCTGACCGTGGCATTCGGGGGAATCAAAGCCGGGCTGATGGCCGATCCGGGTGAGGGCAGCGCCGGCCGCGTGATCCTGGTACCCATAGGCATCGAGGAAAATCTTCTGGCACCTGCCCTGCGCCGTTTCTCCGCCCCTGACCTGGCCGCCGTGCTTCCGGACCCGGGGCGCCGGGCCCAGAAGTACACCAGGGGAGTCCTGGGCATCGTGGCAGGTTCCGGGCGCTACACCGGGGCTGCGGCGCTCTGTGTCCAGGCCGCGTCGGCGGCCGGGACGGGCATGGTGCGGTACCTCGGCCCGGAAGTGGTCGCGCGGCAGGTCCTGGCGCGGACCCCCGAAGCCATCTGGGAGCCCGCCGAGCCCGGCCGGGTCCAGGCGTGGCTGCTCGGTCCTGGCCTGGACGGTGTCGAACAACTCCAGCGGGCCCGTGACGTACTGGCGTCGGCGTCCAGTGCCGGCCAACCCGCCGTCGTCGACGCAGGAGCCCTCGAGCTCCTGCCGGAACGCTGCCCGCCGAACTGGATTCTCACCCCGCACGCCGGTGAGCTCGTGGCCCTTCTTGGCCGAGGTGAAGTGCGTGTCACGCGTGAAGACGTGGAATCGAGGACCGTGCACTTCGCCCGGCTAGCGGCCGAACACACGGGCGCAGTCGTGCTGCTCAAAGGTGCCACAACAGTGGTTGCTTCGCCTTCCGGGACGGTCTTCAGCCAGTCGGACGGAAATCCGTGGATGTCAACGGCAGGCAGCGGGGACGTCCTTGGCGGGATCGTCGGCGCGTTGGCTGCAGCGTACGCGGAATCCGGGCTCGACGACGACGGACCCTTCGCCGCACTGGGAATCGCCCCTGACGAGCGCTGGGCTGCGGTAGCCGCCGTCGGCGCGAGCATCCACGGAATGGCTGGTAGCGCGGCCTCCAGGGGCGGCCCGTTGACCGCTTCCGGCATCGCCCGGGCGGTCCCCGACGTCTTCCGATTTCTCGGGGAACATCGCGCCGGATGATCCCGGATGTTCCGTGAAAGTCGCATAGTCTCGCTAGGCTGGCAGAAAGTTATCCGGCACATGAAGGAGAACACATGGACGTTTGGCCAGGATCCGCATACCCGTTGGGGGCCACCTTCGATGGCACGGGAACCAACTTCGCGCTGTTCAGCGAGAAAGCGGAAAAGGTGGAGTTGTGTCTCTTCGACGACGATGGGGAAGAGATTTCCTACACCGTCAGCGAGGTGGACGGCTATGTATGGCATTGCTACCTTCCGCACGTCCAGCCCGGACAGAAGTATGGCTACCGCGTGCACGGTCCGTACGACCCTGCTAGCGGCCAGCGCTTCAATCCCAACAAGCTCCTCCTGGACCCGTACGCCAAGGCCATCCACCGGCAGATCGACTGGGACCCGGCGCTTTTCTCGTACAACATGGGGGATCCGGACTCCCGCAATGACAAGGATTCCGCGCCCCACATGATGATGGGCGTAGTCATCAACCCGTTCTTCGACTGGGACGGGGACCACCTCCCGCGAATCCCGTACCACCGGTCCGTGATTTACGAGGCGCACGTCAAGGGCCTGACCCAGCTCCACCCCGAGGTTCCTGAGGAGCAGCGCGGCACGTACGCCGGCGTGGCCCATCCGGCGGTGATTTCCCACTTGCAAAAGCTCGGGGTGACGGCGATCGAGCTCATGCCGGTGCACCAGTTCACGAACGATGGCATCCTGCAGGACAAAGGACTGAACAACTACTGGGGTTACAACACGATCGGGTTCTTTGCCCCGCACAACAGCTACAGTTCCAAGGGCGATACCGGCCAGCAGGTCCAGGACTTCAAGGCCATGGTCCGTTCCCTCCACCGGGCCGGCATCGAGGTCATTCTCGACGTCGTGTACAACCACACAGCCGAAGGCAACCACCTCGGCCCCACGCTGTCTTTCAAGGGCATCGACAACTCCGCGTACTACCGTCTGATGGAGGGCGACGAGAAGCACTACATGGACTACACGGGCACCGGCAATTCGCTGAACGTGCGCAGTCCGCATTCGCTGCAGCTGCTCATGGATTCGCTGCGCTATTGGGTCACCGAAATGCACGTGGACGGTTTCCGCTTCGACCTCGCATCCACGCTGGCCCGTGAGTTCTACGATGTGGACAAGCTGTCCACCTTCTTCGAACTCATCCAGCAGGATCCCGTGGTTTCGCAGGTCAAGCTGATCGCCGAGCCGTGGGACGTCGGTCCCGGCGGTTACCAGGTGGGCAATTTCCCGCCGCAGTGGACGGAATGGAACGGCAAGTACCGGGACACGGTCCGCGACTTCTGGCGCGGCGAGCCCTCCACTTTGGGCGAGTTCGCCTCGCGGTTGACCGGATCGGCGGACCTTTACGAGCACTCCGGCCGGCGCCCGGTGGCCTCCATCAACTTCGTCACGGCCCACGACGGATTCACTCTGGCTGACTTGGTGTCCTACAACGAGAAGCACAACGAGGCGAACGGCGAAGGGAACAACGACGGAGAATCCCACAACCGTTCCTGGAACTGCGGCGTCGAAGGACCCACGGAGGACCCGAAGGTCCTTGGCCTTCGAGCCCGCCAGCAGCGGAACTTCATCGCCTCCATGCTCTTGTCCCAGGGTGTCCCAATGCTGCTGCACGGTGACGAGCTTGGCCGGACGCAGCGGGGCAACAACAACGGCTACTGCCAGGATTCCGAACTGACGTGGATCAACTGGGACAGCGTGGACCAGCCGCTAGTGGAGTTCACGGCAGCGGTCAGTGCCTTGCGCGCCAAGCACCCCACCTTCAGGCGCAGCCGCTTCTTCGACGGACGCCCGGTACTGCGAGGAGAAGGCGAACGGCTTCCGGACATCGTATGGCTTGACGTCGACGGAACCACCATGACGCCGTCGGACTGGGACAGCGGCTTCGGCCGCTCCGTGGGCGTGTTCCTCAACGGTGACGGGATCCGCGGCCGCGACAACCAAGGCCGGCGCATCACGGACGTCAACTTCCTGCTGTACTTCAACGCCCACGACGACGAAGTCGGTTTCAAGGTGCCCTCGGACGAATACGCACCCGCGTGGGACATCATCATCGACACCGCCGGCGGCGGAGCCGACACCGAACCCGTGCAGGCAGAAGCAGTCCTGGGTGTTGGGGCCAAATCACTCGTGGTGCTGAGGGCACACAGCGTCCCGGACACGGACCCGGACCATTCCGTGGCCGCGTCCCTCGCCGCGCTGTCGCAGACGGCCACCACCGAAACGGCTTCCTTGACTTCGCCGGCTACACCGTCGCCGTCCACCCGGAAGCTCCAGGTTGTACCGGAAGCAACCCCTGAACCGAAAAAGCACCATGCTTCGGAGCCGAAGGCTGACCCCGAAAACAAGCCCGGCGCTGCACCGAAGAAGCCCAGGAAGCCACGCGCCCACAAGAACGGGGGATCATGAGGACACCCGTCTCCACGTACAGGCTCCAGATCAGGCCGTCGTTCACGCTCCAGGACGCTGCTGCCCTCACGGGTTATCTGCGCGAGCTCGGGGTGGATTGGGTTTACCTGTCGCCCATCCTGACGGCGGAGGAGGGCTCGGACCACGGTTACGACGTCACAGACCCCTCCACCGTTGATGCTTCGCGCGGCGGCGTCGAAGGGCTTGCGGCGCTCTCCAAGGCGGCTCGGGAAGCCGGCCTCGGGGTGTTGGTAGACATTGTCCCCAATCACATGGGAGTCGCGTCGCCCCCGCAAAATGCCTGGTGGTGGTCCCTGCTCAAAGAGGGCAGGGCCTCCCGCTACGCGGAAGCGTTCGACGTCGACTGGGACTTCGGCGGCGGAAAGCTCCGCCTTCCGGTCCTAGGGAGCGATCACGACGTCGACAAGCTGGAAGTGCTCGACGGCGAATTGCGCTACTTCGATCACCGCTTCCCGCTGGCCGAAGGAAGCTATGCCGAAGGTGACAACGCCAGCGACGTCCATGCGCGCCAGCACTACGAGCTGGTCGGCTGGCGCCGGGCCGACGGCGAACTGAATTACCGCCGCTTCTTCGCGGTAAACACTCTCGCCGGGATCCGCGTCGAAATCCCTTGGGTCTTCGATGAAGCCCACGCGGAGATCGCCCGATGGTTCCAGGGCGGGCTTGTTGACGGGCTGAGGATCGATCATCCGGACGGGCTCGCGGACCCGGCCGGGTACTTGGAGCGCCTGAAGGAAACCACGGCCGGCTCCTATCTGCTCGTCGAGAAGATCCTGGAGCCAGGGGAGGAACTTCCGGAGAACTTCGACTGTGAGGGGACCACCGGGTACGACGCCCTCGCTGACGTCGACCGCCTTTTCGTGGATCCCGACGCCGAAGCGCACCTTGACGCCTTGGATGCCAGGCTCCGGGGCACCGGCTCGCCCGCCGATTACCAAGCCATGATCCACGGGACCAAGCGGCGCATCACGGACGGCATCCTGCATTCGGAAATCCTGCGGCTCGCACGGCTCGTCCCGGACTCTCCGGAGCTGCCCAATTCAGGGGTAGCCAGCCCGGAGGTGGTTGACGCGCTGGCTGAAATCATCGCTTCGTTTCACGTCTACCGGAGCTACCTCCCGTATGGCAAAGACACCTTGGTGGAGGCCGTCGAACGGGCTGCCCGCACCAGGCCGGAGTTGGAACCCATCATCAAGGCACTGCTTCCGCTGCTGCTCGAGGCCAGCCATGAACTGGGCCGCCGCTTCCAGCAGACCTCCGGCATGGTCATGGCCAAGGGCGTGGAAGACACCGCGTTTTTCCGCTACACACGCCTTGGCACGCTGACTGAGGTGGGAGCGGATCCGACGGAATTCGCCTTGTCCGCGCCCGGATTCCACGAACGGATGGTACGTCGCCAGGCGCTGCTGCCGCTGTCCATGACCACCCTCACCACGCACGACACCAAGCGCAGCGAAGACACCCGCGCCAGGATATCCGCGATCTCCGAGGCAGTCCCCGAATGGGAAGCGTTCGTGGACCGCATGCAGGAACTGGCCCCGATTCCCGACGGGCCACTCGCAGCCCTCGTATGGCAAGCCATCGCAGGTGCGTGGCCGGCCAGCCGTGAACGCCTCCAGGGTTACGTCCTCAAGGCTGCCCGCGAAGCCGGCAACTCCACCAGCTGGACCGAGCCGAACGAAGCGTTCGAAGCGACGCTCGCCTCCGCCGTCGACGCCGCCTTCGATATGCCCGAGCTGACGGCCGCCCTAGAAGAGTTCGTTGCCCTGGTGGACCCGTACGGGACGTCCAACTCACTGTCGGCGAAGATGGTCCAGCTGACCATGCCGGGCGTACCGGACGTCTACCAGGGGACCGAGTTCTGGGATCGTTCACTCACCGACCCGGACAACCGGCGCGCGGTCGACTTCGAACGGCGGAAGGCCGCCCTCGCAGCCCTCGACGCCGGTGTCCAGACTGAAGCGCGGGACGAGCTGGCCAAGTTGTTGGTGACATCCAGGGCACTGCGCTTGCGCCGGGACCGGCCGGAGCTTTTCGGCGGTTACAGCGCTGTCGATGCCCAGGGTCATGCGGCCGAACATCTGATCGCGTTCGACCGTGGCGCCCTTGCCACCGGGGGCGGTGCCATCACTTTGGCCACGAGGCTCCCGCGGAAGCTTGAGCGGAACGGAGGGTGGCAGGACACCTTCATTCGTCTTGGGAGCGCGGTCCGGGATGAACTGACAGGCAACAGCTACCCTCCGGGCGAGGTTCACGTCGCAAGGCTTCTGCAGAGATACCCGGTGGCCTTGCTCGTACCCATTGGCTAGTCGGAGCACCAACAACGGCGGGCAAACGAAGCCCGGACAAGACGATTGAGGGGGAGCGATGGCCGAGAAGACCAGCGCCGGGAAACGGTTCGATGTATGGGCCCCGTTTGCGGAATCTGTCACTCTGCTCGCGAAGGAGCAGCGCCACGATATGCGGTCGCACGACGACGACGCCGCGGGCTGGTGGACGGCGGACGTACCAAGAGAGCCCGGGACCGACTACGGCTATCTGGTGAACGGCGAGGGTCCCTTTCCCGATCCCAGGTCGCAGCGCCAGCCGGACGGGGTGCACGCTCTTTCCCGCACCTTCGACGCCTCGTCGTATGCCTGGAACGATACGGATTGGGCGGGGCGCGGGCTCGGCGGCGCGGTCATCTATGAGCTCCACCTCGGAACCTTCACGCCGGAAGGCACCCTGGACGCGGCCGCGGGAAAGCTGGATTACCTCGTTGAACTTGGAATCGACTTTGTGGAGCTCCTGCCTGTCAATGCGTTCAACGGCGCCCACAACTGGGGCTACGACGGCGTGCTGTGGTTCGCCGTCCACGAGGCCTACGGCGGACCGGAGGCCTATCAGCGATTCGTGGATGCCGCGCATGCTGCCGGACTCGGCGTGATCCAGGATGTGGTCTACAACCATCTGGGACCCAGCGGGAACTACCTGCCGAAGTTCGGCCCCTACCTGAAGTCCGGCGAAGGCAACACATGGGGCGACTCAGTGAATCTGGACGGCCCCGGTTCCGACGAAGTCCGTCAATACATCCTGGACAATGCCGCTATGTGGTTGAGCGACTTCCACGTGGACGGGCTACGCCTCGACGCCGTACACGCCCTCCGCGATGAGCGGGCCGTCCATATCCTGGAAGACCTCGCCAGCCTCGCGGACGGGATCGAAGCCGAAACTGGCGTCCCCAAGACCTTGATCGCGGAATCGGACCTGAACAACCCGCGCCTCATCTACCGCCGGGACACCAATGGCTACGGCCTGGAAGGTCAGTGGAGCGACGACTTCCACCACGCCGTGCACGTCAACCTCACAGGCGAGACTGCCGGCTACTACGCGGATTTCGATTCCTTGGGCGCACTGGCAAAGGTGCTTGAACACGGTTTCTTCCACGACGGGAGCTACTCAAGTTTCCGCGGCAGGCACCATGGCCGCCCCATCCGCCCGGGGCTGGTTCATCCTGCCGCGTTGGTGGTCTGCAACCAGAACCACGATCAAATCGGCAACCGCGCCGCCGGTGACCGCCTGAGTTCCAGCCTGTCGTACGGGAGGCTCGCGTTGGCCGCCGTGCTGACCATGACGTCGCCATTCACCCCGATGCTCTTCATGGGCGAAGAATTCGGCGCGACCACGCCCTGGCAGTTTTTCACGTCGCATCCCGAGGAATGGCTCGCAGAGGCCACGGCAAAGGGCCGGCTCAAGGAATTCGAACGGATGGGCTGGGACCCCGCGTTGGTGCCGAACCCCCAAGACCCCGAGACCTTCGAACGCTCCAAGCTCAAGTGGGAGGAAGCGCACGACGGCGATCACGCCCGATTGCTGGAACTCTACCGGGCGCTTGCGAACCTCAGGCGCTCGACGCCGGAGCTTGCGGGCGGTGGATTCACCGACACCCACGTCGACTTCAGCGAAGAGGACAAATGGCTCGTTCTCAGCAGGGGAGCCGTGAGGGTTGCTTGCAACTTCGGGGACCGGACCCTGACGAAGGCGATGGGCGGTGAAGTCTTGCTCGCCACGGACTCCGCGGCCGCCGTCGGGAACGGAGAGCTGACCCTCCCGGGGGAGAGCGCCGCCGTCGTGCGCCTTGAGTGACTGTGCCCTTAAGTGAGCGTGCCCACATGACGGACATCGCGCTTCGAGCCTCGAAGGCGGTGGCAGGATGGTAGGTATGACTCATTCGGCTGCGGAAAACCGCTATGAAACCATGCCCTACCGCCGCGTCGGACGCAGCGGCCTCAAACTTCCCGCGATCTCGCTGGGACTGTGGCACAACTTCGGCGACGACAAGCGTTTCGAAGAGCAGCGCGCCATCCTGCGCCGGGCCTTCGATCTGGGTGTCAACCACTTCGACCTTGCCAACAACTACGGTCCGCCGGACGGATCGGCTGAAACGAACTTCGGCCGCCACCTGAAGGATGACTTCAAGCCGTACCGCGACGAACTCGTCATTTCGACCAAGGCCGGTTACTACATGTGGCCCGGCCCCTACGGAGAATGGGGCTCCCGCAAGTACCTGCTCTCCAGCCTTGACCAGTCGCTGCAGCGCATGGGACTGGACTACGTGGACATCTTCTACAGCCACCGTCCCGATCCGGAAACCCCGCTGGAAGAAACCATGGGCGCCCTGGACCACGCTGTCCGCTCCGGCAAGGCGCTCTATGCCGGAATCTCCTCCTACACCCCGGAGCAGACCCTTGAGGCAGCCCGGATTCTCAAGGAAATGGGCACGCCGCTCCTCATCCACCAGCCCAGCTATTCCATGCTGAACCGCTGGACCGAGAACGGTTCGCCCAACCTTTACGAAACGCTTGACCAGGTTGGCGCGGGATCCATCGCCTTCTCCCCGCTGGCACAGGGGATGCTCACCAACCGGTACCTGAACGGAATCCCCGCGGACTCCCGCGCCGCCAAGGAACGGTTCTTGTCCGAATCGGCGCTGACTGAGGAAAAGCTGAGCCGGGTGCGTGGTTTGAACGCCATCGCCGAAGGACGCGGCCAGACCCTCGCCCAAATGGCGATCGCTTGGATCCTGCGCGATCAGCCGAAGGGTTCGCCGGTGACCTCTGCCCTGGTGGGCGCGTCAAGTGTGGCGCAGCTGGAGGACACCGTGTCTTCGATCAACAACCTCGACTTCACGTCGGAGGAACTGACAGCGATTGACGAGTTCGCCGTCGAGTCCGACATCAATCTGTGGGCGCAGAAGTAGATTCGAAAAACTTAATACACTTGCGGGGCCGGCTGGGAACAAAGCCGGCCCCGTTCAGGTTGGCTACAATGCTAAGAGCGCCGAATGGCGCTGTGCCTTTAAGACGCCGTCGTACATACAGGTACTGACGCGCTAGGCACCTGAGGTTAGTTCTCAAAGGAGTTCCGTGTCTTCACATCCGATTCGTGTCGCCATTGTCGGCGTAGGTAACTGCGCCGCTTCGCTGGTCCAAGGTGTCCACTACTATCGCGATGCCGACCCCCAGGCCACGATTCCGGGTCTGATGCATGTTGAGTTCGGCAAGTACCACGTCAACGACGTCCAGTTCGTCGCCGCCTTCGACGTCGACAGCAAGAAGGTCGGCCTCGACCTCGCGGACGCCATCGGCGCCAGCGAGAACAACACCATCAAGATCGCCGATGTCCCTTCCACTGGCGTGACCGTGCAGCGCGGCCACACCCTGGATGGTCTGGGCAAGTACTACCGCGAGACCATCGTCGAGGCTCCGGAAGAGGCAGTGGACATCGTCGCCGCACTGCGCGAAGCCAAGGCCGACGTCATGGTCTGCTACCTGCCGGTGGGTTCCGAGGATGCTGCGCACTTCTACGCCCAGTGCGCCATCGACGCCGGTGTTGCCTTCGTCAACGCCTTGCCGGTCTTCATCGCGGGCACCAAGGAATGGGCCGACAAGTTCACTGCCGCTGGTGTGCCGATCGTCGGCGATGACATCAAGAGCCAGATCGGTGCCACCATCACGCACCGCGTCATGGCCAAGCTCTTCGAAGACCGCGGCGTCACGCTGGACCGCACGTACCAGCTCAACGTCGGCGGCAACATGGACTTCAAGAACATGCTGGAGCGCGACCGCCTGGAATCCAAGAAGATCTCCAAGACCCAGGCCGTGACTTCCAACGTCGAAGCCGTCCTGCACGCCGACGACGTCCACATCGGCCCGTCCGACTACGTCGCCTGGCTCGATGACCGCAAGTGGGCGTTCGTCCGACTCGAAGGCCGCAACTTCGGCGACGCCCCGGTTTCGCTGGAATACAAGCTCGAGGTCTGGGACTCCCCGAACTCCGCCGGCGTGATCATTGACGCCATCCGCGCCGCCAAGATCGGCCTGGACCGCGGCATCGGCGGCCCGCTGCTCTCCGCTTCCAGCTACTTCATGAAGTCCCCGCCGGAGCAGTTCAACGACGACATCGCCCGCGAAAAGGTCGAGGCCTTCATCCGCGGCGACGTCGAGCGCTAAACGCTCGCTCACGTATATCGGGTTTTGGGCGGACGCTCGCTCACCCATATTGGGTTTTGGGCGGACGCTCGCTCACTTATGCCGGGTTTTGGGCGGACGCTCGCTCACTTATGCCGGGTTTTTGACGGACGCTCGCTCACCTATGCCGGGTTTTTGACGGACGCTCGCCCACCTTCGGGTGAGCGAGCGTCCGTCGTTTAACGCCCGTTCGCTACACGGCGCTTGCAAAGCCGGATGCGACGGCGGGATCGACCCACGCTGATCGGAGCGCCTTCTTGATCTTCTTGGTGGCAGACTCGAATCCATCTGCCAAATCGTCCTTGCGGAACACGAGGACGGTCCATCCGGCTGCCTCGAAGGCTTTGTTCCGGCGTCGATCACTGAGGGTCTGGGCCTCCGCGAGGTGATGGCCGCCGTCGTACTGAATGGCGACCCGCCGTCGGCGGAACCCCAAATCCGCCGACGGCGAGAACGGATCGTCACTTCGCAAGCTGAGCTGGAGTTCGGGTTCGGGGATTCCAGCGTCCAGCATGGCCAAACGAAGCAGGGACTCCGGCGCCGAGTCCGCGCCCACGCGCATCAGTTCGAGCGCCTGCCGGGCACGGACGACGCCTTGCAAATTCGGATGGCGCTCCACCAGAACACGCAGTCCTTCAAGGGTCGCGAACGGCGTGTCCCGTCCTTCCAGGGCCTGGCGGGGCACTCGAATCAGCTCGTCGCCCATACAGACGAGGTCGTTCAAAGGCAGCAGCCGGGCCATGTCCAGCCAAGTGCGTGGGCGCGTGCTGATCCGTATTCCATCAACCGATTCGACCTCGTTCTCGGCCGCGATCACCCTGTGCCCGATTACGCCTTTGCGGCGGGTTCCAGGCAACGATCGGGGCTTGCTGAGGTGCAGCTCCGTAGAATCGGCAAGCCACGGCGGAAGGCAGGAAGAGCGAAGGCGCGCTGCCGTCACGTGCGAGATCCAGGCCCCCGGGGTAGCAGCCGACAACGCACGTGCGGCGGACTCAAGTTCGAAGTCCCAGCCGATCGGACGGTAGAGGCTACGGCTGACGCGTTCGACGTCGGCGCGAAGCAGACGGCCGCGCGGGACACCTTGGGCTTGGGCCTGGGTGAGCGTGAACGGTCCTGAAAGCAGTTCGGCGGGAAGGGCGAGCTCGTTTTGCATACCCGCATTGTGCCGTAAAGGGGCGGATGCCCGCAGAAGTTATCCACAGGCCTGGGATTCGGACGACGGTACGGCCGCCTTCCGGCGCCACGGGTGAGCGAGCGTCCCGCGAAAGTGCCCTATAGGTGAGCGAGCGTTTCCCGAAAGGGGCCCATAGCTGAGCGAGGGTCAGAAGAGACCCACCGGATTGCCGTGCTCGTCGACGTCCATTCGCATCGCGGCGGGCTCCTTAGGTAAACCCGGCATCGTCATGACAGCACCCGTCAGCGCGACAATGAAGCCCGCCCCGGTCTTGGGAATCAGCTCGCGGACGTGCACCGTGAAACCCTTGGGGGCGCCCAACTGGGACGCGTCGTCAGTAAATGAATACTGCGTCTTTGCCATGCAAACGGGCATTCCGCTCCAGCCGTTTCTCCGGATGTCCGCGAGGCGCCTGAGCGCAGGGACGGAAAACTCCACACCGTCGGCACCATAGATTTCCTGCACGATCGTGCGGATCTTGTCCTCAACGGACAGGCCAAGGGGGTACAAGTGCCGGAAGCCCGACGGCGTTGCTGCCGCCACCGCCGCGGCGACCTTCGCCGCGAGCTCGTCACCGCCGTCGCCCCCTCCGCCGCGACCCCACACATCCGCCACCGCGGCCTGGACTCCTTCCTGGGCGCACCAAGCCAGCAGCCATTCGAGCTCTTCGCGTGTGTCCGTCGCGAACTTGTTGATTGCAACAACCGGTGTGACGCCAAACTTCTCGACATTGTGCACGTGCCGTTTCAAGTTCTCGACGCCGGCAGCGAGCGCCTCGACGTTGGGCTCCTTGAGCAGCTCCTTCGGGACGCCGCCCTGCATCTTGAGAGCCCTGATAGTCGCGACCACGACGACGGCGGACGGCGCCACGTCCGCGATGCGCGACTTGATGTCCATGTACTTTTCGGCACCGAGGTCGGCGCCGAATCCCGCTTCCGTGACGACAATGTCGGCGAGTTGTTGGGCCGTCCGTGTGGCGATGAGCGAGTTGCAGCCGTGCGCGATGTTGGCGAACGGGCCACCGTGCACCAGGGCCGGCGTTCCCGCAATGGTCTGCACGAGATTCGGTTTGATGGCGTCCTTCAACAGCATGGTCAGGGCACCCTGGACGCCGAGATCGGCCACCGTGACCGGCTGGCGGTCATAGCTGTATCCGAAAGTGATCCGGCCGAGGCGCTGGCGGAGGTCATCCAAGTCCGTCGCGAGGCAGAAGACGGCCATGATTTCGGAGGCGACGGTTATGTCGAATCCGTCTTGTCGCGGCACTCCTTGTGCGGGCCCGCCCAAGCCGATGATGATCTCGCGAAGCGAGCGGTCGTTCATATCGAGAACCCGTTTGAAGGTCATGCGGCGTGGATCAATGTTGAGCTCGTTGCCCTGGAAGATGTGGTTGTCCACGAGGGCCATCAGGGCATTATTTGCCGAGGTGATCGCGTGGAAGTCGCCGGTGAAATGCAGGTTGATCTGGTCCATGGGGAGAACCTGGGAATAGCCGCCCCCGGTCGCGCCTCCCTTCATGCCCAGGATCGGTCCAAGGGACGGTTCGCGTAGCGCGATCATCACGCGGTGACCGGCCCGCGCCAAAGAATCGGCGAGGCCTACCGTGGTTGTGGACTTTCCCTCACCCGCCGGCGTCGGGGACATGGCGGAGACGAGGACTACCTTGCCCGCTCGTTTGACATCCGGGAGACGGAGCTTGGCCGGATCGATTTTCGCCTTGAACCGGCCGTAGAGTTCCAACGCGTCGACGTTGATCCCGGCATGCTCCGCGATCTCCTCGATGGGACGCATCGCCGCATTCTGGGCAATTTCAAGGTCGCTCAAGATCTTGTTTTCAGACATCCTTGTCCTCAAATCCGTGCGGAACACTGTGCGCGACAATCTATCAGTCGTGTCCGCATACGTGAGCGAGCGTCGTCGGGATTGCCTTCATTGGTGAGCGGGCGTCGCCGGGAGGGCGCACATTGGTGAGCGAGCGTCGTCGGGGAGGGGCTTGTTTGTGAGCGGGGGTCTAGCTTGGGCGGACGAGGACAGCGCCGATGGCTGCGTGGTAGCTCTCGAGCGTGATGGCTGCCGTCCGGTGCCAGCCGAAGGCCTCCGCGTGCACGGCTGCGGCACGGCCCATGTCTTCGCGGGTGCGTGGATCGTCGTACAGGGCCTCGATGACGTCGGCCCAGCGAGCGGGATCGTGGCCGTCAACCAAAATACCCGTCCGGCCGTCGGCAACGGCGCGGGTCAGCCCACCCACGTTGGTGGCCACCACCGGAGTGCCGCAGGCCTGTGCTTCAAGGGCTACCAGCCCGAACGACTCGCTGAAGGAGGGCATCAACACGACGTCGGCAGATCGGAACCAGCCCGCCAGCTTGGGCGCCTTGACCGGCGCGCGGTGCGTGACGACGTCGTCGAGCCCCGAGGCGGTGATGAAGGACTGGAGGTTGAAGTCCTTCGCGCCGCTCAGGGCGCCCAGGATGGTCAGTTCGAGGTCGATGTCCGGCCGCCTCTTGCGGAGGATGCCGGCAGCCTCGACGAATACTTGCGGGCCCTTGAGCCGCTGGATGCGTCCGGCGAAGAGCAAGTGGAAACTGCCGGGGCGCACACCTAGCTCGGCGCGGGACCGGGCCCGGAACGCGGGAGTGAACACGGTCAGGTCAACACCGGGGGGAGCGATGTCGATGTGGTCGAAATCCGCGCTGTAGTGCGAAACGAGCTCCTGGGCTTCGGCGGGAGTGTTGGCCACGAGGCGCGTGGCTCCATCCACAATCCGCTGTTCGCCGTCTTCACGCAGGCGCGGTTCGGGCCGCTCGCCGGATTCGAGCACCAGGTTCTTGACCTTCGCCATCGTGTGCATCGTGTGGATCAGCGGCACGTTCCACAATGCGGAGAGTTCGAGGCCCGCCACACCGGACACCCAGTAGTGGGAATGGATGGCGTCGTAACGGCCGTGCGGTTGCCGTTGCCGGATCCGCTCGACCTCGGCAACCATGGCGTGGAGGAGTTCGGGAAGTTCCTCCTTGGGCAGTTTCCGTGGCGGGCCCGCCAGGACGTTATGGACGCAGACGCCGGGACCGGGATGTTCGACGGCGGGCTGGCTGGCGGACGTCGAACGGGTGAAGATCTCTACCTCCACACCAAGATCTGCCAACGCCATGGCCAGCGCACGGACGTACACGTTCATGCCGCCGGCGTCGCCCGAACCCGGTTGTTCCATGGGGGACGTGTGGAGTGACAGGAAGGCCACGCGACGGATCAACGACACCGCTACCTCCTGTATCCAATGCAAATTCAACAAGTCCCGCAAAGTGAAAATCTCTGCGTCCCAGCGAAAACACTACTCCTGAGCTCCCTGGCATTGCAGTCGGCCCAACGGGCCGGCACGGTAGCGACGGCTGGTACCGTAACGGACGTGAGCCACTCAAACAGCAAAGCAGGAACGCCGGCGGCCGCCGGCTACGAGATCCGGGCCGCCCGGGCAAGCGACTGGCCCGGGATCTGGGCCGTCCTGGAGCCCGTGATCCGGGCGGGGGAGACCTTCACCTGGGACCGCGACACCACCGAAGAAGCCGCACGGAGCAAGTGGTTCAAGGAAGCGCCCGGGCTGACCTTCGTGGCAGTGCGCGACGGCGACGTGCTGGGTACCGGTGAACTGCACGCCAACCAGGGTGGTGGCGGAAGCCACGTGGCCAACGCCGGCTATATGGTCCATGCCGATCACGGCGGGCAGGGAATCGCCCGGGCGCTCTGTGCCTATTCCCTGGTTGCCGCCCGGGACTCCGGGTTCAAGGCGATGCAGTTCAACGCTGTCGTCGAGAGCAACGTGCGCGCGGTAGGGCTCTGGCAGTCCATGGGCTTCCGTATCCTGGCGACCATCCCCGATGCCTTCCAGCACCCGAACCTCGGCTACGTCGGGCTGCATGTCATGTACCAGGAGCTCTAAGAGCTTTGCACAATCGTGGCCGCGGCGTAGTCTGCCGTGCATGGACGCAACGCCCAGGATTGGATTCGACCCCCTCGCCGCTATCCGGGGGGAAGCGCGTGATGACGCGGCCGATTCAGCCTGCGATCTCCTGCTGACAGGGACTGTGTTCCAGGACATTATCTTTACCGGACTGGACCGCAGCCCTGAACCGGGGACCGAAGTGTGGAGCCAAGGCATGGGGACCTGCCCTGGCGGCGTGGCCAACCAAGCCATCGCGGCCGCCCGGCTTGGGCTGCGGACCAGCCTCGCGGCGGCCTTCGGGGATGACGGATACGGGGACTTCAACTGGCGGATCCTGGAAAGCCAAGAGCATGTGGACCTTTCCCTGTCCAGGCGGTTCGAGGGCTGGCATTCCCCGGTCACGGTCTCCTTGTGCGTGGATCAGGATCGTTCCATGGTCACCCACGGACATCCCCCGCCCATGAGCGCCTCTGAACTGATCGGCGATCCGCCCAAGGCGCTCGCCGCCGTCGCGGATCTGGGCGAGGAGCCGGAGCCATGGATGCTGGCGGCGAGGAAAGCCGGCGTCAAACTCTTCGGCGACGCCGGATGGGATCCGACCGGAGCGTGGTCGTCGAAGCGGCTGGACCAGCTCAGCAATTTCCACGCCTTCATGCCGAACCAACGCGAAGCAATGGCCTTCACCGGCAAGGACAACCCATGGTCTGCGCTCTACACACTTGCCGACCGCGTTCCGGTGGCTGTGGTGACTTTGGGAGCGCAGGGAGCCATGGCCGTGGATTCCGAAACCGGTGAGGAGGAATGGGTGCCGTCCCTTCCCGTGACGGCGTACGACCCCACAGGAGCGGGCGACTGCTTCGGTGCGGCGTTTGTCGTGGGCTGCCTGGCCGGGTGGCCTTTGGGGGACCGGCTCCGTTTTGCCAATCTTTGCGCGTCGCTCGCGGTTCAGGAAGTGGGCGGCTCGCTGGCTGCGCCCGGTTGGGGAGACATCGCCGATTGGTGGCAGCGAGCCAACGCCCGGAGGGAGCGGCAGTCGAGCCAATGGCTCAAACGGTTCGCTTTCCTCGAGGACATTGTGGCGGATGTCCCGCCAGGGGCCCAACGTCGTGCAACGGCCACGATCGCCCACAACTCCGACGCCTGAGCGGGGCCCCACCAAGCCGGACAACCCGCGGGCCATGGCGGCACTAGAATCGTGAGGGTGACTTACGAAGCAGCTGCCAGTTTCGAGCCCTCGACGACATCGGGTTCGGCAACGGTCCTCGAACGATCAGCCGTCATTGACTTGGATGCCATCCGGCACAACGTACGCCAATTCGTGGCTATCGCCTCGCCCGCAAACGTTATGGCCGTGGTCAAGGCCGACGCCTATGGGCACGGCGCGGTGCAGGTGGCGCGGGCGGCCCTGGAAGCCGGCGCCCGATGGCTTGGCGTTGCCCATATTTCGGAGGCTTTGGCGCTTCGCGCTGCTGGAATCGATGCCCCCATGCTGGCCTGGTTGCACACCACCCAAAGCAACTTCCAGGCGGCGGTTGCCGCCGGCGTCGACGTCGGGATTTCGGGCTGGGAGCTGGACGCGGTGGTCGCGGCGGCACGCGAACAGGAACGGCCGGCACGTATCCACCTCAAGGTTGATACCGGCTTGGGCCGCAACGGCTCCACCATCGCCCAATGGGACAAAGTGGTGGGCCAGGCCATGGAGTACCAGGACGAGGGGCTCCTGCGCGTGGTGGGCATCTTCTCGCACTTGGCCGTGGCCGACGAACCCCACCGTCCCGAGACCGATGAGCAGTTGGCAGCATTCCGGGAAGCGATTGCCGTGGCCGAGGACGCCGGAGTGGACACCGAAGTCCGGCACCTGGCCAACACTCCCGCCACGCTTTCACGCCCGGATGCCCACTTCGACCTCGTCCGCGTGGGGCTCGGGCTTTACGGGCTGTCCCCGTTCGAAGGACAAAACTCCGCGGAACTTGGCCTGCGCCCCGCCATGACAGTGCGCACCCTCGTTTCCAACTGCAAGCGCGTGCCCGAAGGCCAAGGGGTGTCCTACGGACTCAACTACCGGACGTCCAGCGAGAGCGCCTTGGGCCTGATCCCGCTTGGTTACGCCGACGGCGTGCCGCGCGTCGCCACCGGCGGACCGGTACGGGTCAACGGCGTCAACTACCCGGTGGTGGGCCGGATCGCCATGGACCAGATGGTCATCGACCTTGGGAATGCGGTGACGGACGAAGCCGGCTGGTTGGGTGCCGAAGCCGTCATGTTCGGTGACGGCGCCGACGGCGGCCCGACGGCGGACGACTGGGCCGCCGCCGCCGGAACCAACAACTATGAGATTGTCACCCGTGTCAGCCCACGCGTGCCGCGCATCTATATCAATGAGACCCCGGGGGCGGATGCCCGGTGAGCGGGGCCTCGATTGACAAGACCCCGTTGAGCGAGGCCTTGTGGGAGCGCACGGTCAAGGTCGCGACGGCGGAGCAGACACACGCTTTGGGCTCGGCGCTCGCCGGGGTCCTTGAGCCCGGTGACCTGCTGGTCCTGACAGGCGAACTTGGTGCCGGCAAGACCACCTTCACCCAGGGACTCGGCGAAGGACTGGGCGTCCGTGCCGGCGTCATCTCGCCCACGTTTGTCCTGGTACGTATCCACCCGAACTTGCCGGACGGGCCGCGGCCGGGTGGTCCCGATCTGGTCCATGTTGATGCTTACCGGCTTGCCTCCGCCGCGGAAATCGACGACATCGACCTTGAAAACACCATGGACAACTCCGTGACAGTGGTCGAGTGGGGGCGCGAGCGCGTCGAACACCTTTCGGATAGTCGCCTGGACGTCGAGATGCACCGGACGGCGGGCGGCGCGGAAGGGGCTGCAACCCGCCCGGAGGCCGGCCAGGACGTCGTGCTGGACTTCGACCCGGAGGACGACGACGAACCGCGCACCATCGTTTTCCGCGGCTTTGGCCCTCGGTGGAGCACGGTGCCGGAAATACTGGAGGAGAACGCCTGATGCTGATTTTGGCCATTGATACTTCGGCTGTGGCGAGTGCGGCACTCATCTCGGACGATGCCATGGAAGGCGTGGTGGAGTCCTTCGCCACCGAGGACACCCGCAGCCATGCCGAGGTCCTGGCGCCCGGCATTGAGAAACTCCTGGCCGACGCCGGAGTAGGTGGCGCGGACATCGACCTCATCGTCACCGGCGTTGGCCCCGGACCATTCACCGGGCTTCGTTCAGGGATTGCAACCGCCCGCACGTTGGCATTTGCGTGGAACAAGCCGCTATTCGGACTCATGAGCCTGGACGCGATCGCTTTGGAAGTGGCCGAATCAACGGAAGCACAGGCTGAGTTCCTCGTGGCCACGGACGCCCGTCGCAAGGAGGTCTACTGGGCGCGCTACACGCTCAACGATGGCCAGCTCCCGCAACTCGTGGACGGTCCGCACGTCGGTTTCGCCTCGGAGTTGCCCGATCTCCCGGTCTTCGGTGCCGGCGGCGGCATCTACGCGGACGTCGTCAACGCGAACGAGGAATTCAGCGCCACCCAGCCCGACGCCGCGTCGCTTGGCCAGTTCGCCATGGCACTCCTGTTGGCCGGCGCGGAACTGCCCGATTCCACGCCCTTGTATTTGCGGGAATCCGACGCCCAAGTGCCGGGCCCTAGGAAGCGTGCCCTGTGAACCACCCATATCAGTTCAAGCTCGAGGGCGTGACCTTGCGCGACATGACCGCCAACGACGTCACGGCGGTCGAGGTCCTGGAGCGCCGGCTCTTCCCGGTGGACGCGTGGCCGATGCAGATGTTCTTCGACGAACTCGCCCAGATTGATACCCGCCGCTACGTAGTGGCCGAAGCCGGCGGCCAGATTGTGGCCTACGCCGGGCTCATGTGCATTGAGCCGATCGCGGACGTCCAGACGATCGCCGTCGTTCCTGAATTCGAAGGCAGGGGAATCGGCTCGGCCATCCTCACGGAACTGATCGAAGAGGCCCGACGGCGTGGCGCTGTGGAAGTGCTCCTGGAGGTCCGTGCCGACAATCCACGAGCGCAGGCACTGTACGTGCGGTTCGGCTTCGAGCAGATCCACGTCCGACGGCGGTACTACCGCGACGGCACGGACGCCCTCATCATGAGGCTCACACTGACTGAAGGAACACCGGAATGAACCGCTCCCACACTATCCAGCCGCTCGTGCTGGGGATCGAGTCTTCCTGCGACGAAACCGGCGTCGGGATTGTCCGCGGAACCACGCTGCTGACCAACACCGTGTCCTCTTCGATGGATGAGCACGTCCGTTTTGGCGGTGTCATTCCGGAGATCGCTTCCCGTGCCCACCTGGACGCTTTTGTTCCCACGCTGCAGGAAGCTTTGCACGAGGCAGGGGTAGCGCTGGACGATATCGATGCCATCGCCGTAACGTCCGGACCCGGATTGGCCGGCGCGCTCATGGTGGGTGTCTGCGCGGCCAAGGCCCTCTCTGTTGCCACGGGCAAGCCGCTCTACGCGATCAACCACTTGGTGGCGCATGTCGGCGTCGGGCTCCTTGACGGGGCCGCCGGCGGTGGCACCGGGGGACTCTCGGGCGGCCGGCTGCCCGAAAACCTCGGTGCGTTGCTGGTTTCCGGCGGGCACACGGAAATCCTGCGCATCCGCAGCATCACCGACGACGTCGAGATGCTCGGCTCCACCATCGACGACGCCGCAGGCGAGGCTTATGACAAAGTGGCCAGGCTCCTGGGCCTTGGCTACCCAGGCGGACCGGCCATCGACAAACTCGCCAAGCAAGGCAACGCCAAGACCATCCGCTTCCCGCGCGGCCTGACGCAACCCAAGTACATGGGAACCGCGGAGGAACCTGGACCGCATCGCTACGATTGGTCCTTCAGCGGGCTCAAGACCGCCGTCGCGCGCTGCGTTGAACAATTCGAAGCGCGCGGTGAGGAGGTTCCCACCGCCGACATCGCCGCTGCATTCCAGGAAGCGGTGGTGGACGTCATCACGTCCAAGGCTGTGCTGGCCTGCAAGGAGAACGGCATCACGGATCTGCTGCTCGGCGGCGGCGTCGCAGCCAACTCCCGGCTCCGTGAGCTGACAGGGCAACGTTGCAGCTCGGCCGGGATCACGCTGCATGTGCCGCCACTGCCATTGTGCACCGACAACGGCGCCATGGTGGCGGCCTTGGGCTCGCAGCTCATCATGGCGGGAATCGCGCCCAGCGGCGTCGCGTTCGCTCCGGATTCCTCCCTGCCGGTGACTACCGTTTCGGTGTAGGCGCGGGAATCCGTCTCGAGGTTAGCCGGCAACGCTAGGAGGTCGGAACGGACCGCATTTGCTCTACGAGATCCTGGACAACCGCGTGGAGATCGCCGTCGTGCTGGGCCGCGACGCGGCGCTGGCGCTGGTAGCCGGCTCCGCGGGCGATGATCTTTTCGACGTCGGCCAGTTCCGCCGAGCAACCCAGCTTTTCCGCGACAGGTGCCAGGCGCAGCAGCGTTTCCTTGAGGTGCTCGGTGACGAGCTGCTCGTTGCCTTCGGCGTCGAGGATGATGATCGCCTCCATGCCGTAGCGGGCGGCGCGCCATTTGTTTTCCTGGATATGCCATGGCGGCATGGTGGGAATGCTGCCGCCGTTGTCCAGGATCGTGGAGAACTCGTCCACCAGGCATTGGGTCAGGGCTGCAACGGCGCCGACCTCCTCGAGGGTTGCCAGGCCGTCGCAAATGCGCATCTCGATGGTGCCCAAGTTCGGCACGGGCCGGATGTCCCAGCGGATTTCAGACAGGGTGTCGATCACTCCAGTGGTGAACATGTCCTGGACGTAGGACTCGTATTCGGCCCAGCTCGGGAACTGGAAAGGCAATCCGGCCGTGGGAAGCTGCTGGAACATGAGGGCGCGCTGTGACGCATAGCCCGTGTCTTCGCCGCCCCAGAACGGGCTCGAAGCGGACAATGCCTGGAAATGGGGGAAGTAGTTGACTAAGCCATCGAGGATGGGGAGCGCCTTGTCCCTCCGGTCCAGGCCGACGTGGACGTGGACTCCGTAGATGACCATTTGCCGTCCCCACCATTGGGTGCGGTCGATCAGTTTGGCGTAGCGTTCTTTGTCCGAGACCGGCTGGAGTTGCGGCGGGCTGAATGGATGGCTTCCGGCGCAGAAGAGCTCCACGCCCATGGGGTCGGTGACTTCCCTGACGGCCCGCAGCGAGCGGGCCAGGTCTTCCTTGGCTTCCTTGACGGTGTTGCACACGCCCGTCACGAGTTCCACGGTATTCAGGAGCAGTTCCCGCTTGATGTGCGGGTGCTCGTCGTCTTCGTTCAAATCCGGATGCCGCGAAGCCACGCCTCGCAGGACCTCATTCGCCACCGAGACCAATTCGCCGGTGCGTGCGTTGACGAGCGCTAGCTCCCATTCCACCCCCAGGGTCGACTGCCTGGATGAAGCGAAATCAATCTGCACGTGGGTCCCCTCGGTATTTGCCAAAAACGCCCTGAGCAATGCCCGCCGTGGGGCCGTCAGCGGTTGGCTCAAGTCTAATGCAGGGGCGGTACGGTACCGCATGATGGGAACCGCGAGGTAAAACAGGAAACAAAGTCGTTTGCTAATGAGAATGATTGTCATCTAAGATTATTGGCATGCATCTTTCTGTTGTCAGCTCACTGGACAGCCAATGCCGCGAAGCAGCCGCCGCCAGGCTTGGGCGGACCCATCGAGATTCGGTGGTTGTCCTGCACGACCTCCTGGACGGGTCCATTGTCTTGCGAAGGATCTTCCGCAACGGCCAACTCGTGGAGCAAGCTCAAACCGCTTTGGAACACGGCTGCCTTAGCTGCACGGTCCGTCTCGATGTTGTCCCGACGGCGGAACGCCTCGCCGCGTCGGGACACGACCACATCGTCCTGGGCCTGCCACCGGGTGTCTCCGTGGAGATGGCGGTAGCCGAACTCAAGCGCGGCCTGGAGCGGCCCGCCGTCATCGACAACGCGGTGTTGGCGATTGACCCCTCCGGGCTGGAAGACCATATCTGGGACAAACACACGCTGTATGAATCCGGGTTTACGGCCATGCCCGAGGATGAGCGCACCAGCGGAGAATTTCTCATCGGGGAATTGGGCCACGCGGATACTGTCATGGTGCACGCCGGTCTTGGGGCAGAGCTCACCGGATTGCGCCCGGATTCAAGCGAGGCGTGGACCCTCGGCGTGGAACTTCTTGGGCAGCTCGCGCCGCACGCAGCCATTTCCGCGGGCGACGACGACTTCCGGCCCGGCTGCTACGACGGCGCCGAGGCTCTCGCGAGGGCCCGTCGTGGTTCCGTGAGGGTGCCGCTCGAGGAGGAGTCGGGGCGTTTCCGGACCGTGCTCCACAAAGTGGAGCGACCCCTTCATCCGAGGCGCTTCCAGGAGGCGCTGCCCAAGTTGGCCGGGGGATGCCACTGGATGCGGGGCCGCTTGTGGATTGCCTCGGCTGCCAAAGTCCGGATCGCGGTGCAGGGAATCGGGCCGCGCGTCTGGCTCGAGAGTACGGGCGAGTGGCTGGCGGACGCCGGCATCGGCCGCATCCCCAGCGGCAAAGACCTGAAGCACGGAAACGGACTCCACGACGTCGACGCCGCCCTCGACTGGCATCCGCGCTTCGGCGACCGGGGGACGGTGCTTGCCGTGACCGGAAGGGGAGACGACGTTGACGCAGCAGAAATCCGGTCCCTGCTGGATGCATGCGCGCTGAGCGAAGCCGAGATGAGGCTCGGCTTCGCCGGGCTCGAGGACCCTTTTGAACTCGAATCCACCCTGTAGCCGAGCTCCAGCCCAGGCGGAAAAAAGCCCCCATCAACCAAGCGAAAACACGAGAAGGAGAACCCCATGAAAGTCAGGAATTCGTTGCGTGCCCTCAAGAAGGTCCCCGGGGCGCAAGTGGTCCGCCGGCGCGGCCGCACCTTTGTCATCAACAAGCTGAATCCGCGCTTCAAGGCGCGCCAAGGCTAGCTCCCCGTCTAGGCTGGGCAGAGAACCCGCTACGCGAAGGAAGCCCCGTTATGCCGATCCTCAATAAAGACATGACGCTCTGTATTTCTCTCTCTGCCCGGCCCAGCAACAACGGAACGCGTTTCCACAACTTCCTCTACCAGGAGCTTGGCCTGAACTGGATCTACAAGGCCTTCGCTCCCACCGACCTCCCGAACGCGATCGCGGGCGTGCGCGGCCTGGGCATCCGCGGCTGTGCCGTCTCGATGCCGTACAAGGAAGACGTCATCGCCCTCGTCGACCGGATGGACGCTTCGGCGGCCGCAATCGATTCGGTCAACACGATCGTGAACGACGCCGGCGTACTGACGGCCTACAACACGGACTACACCGCGATCGCGCAGCTGATCGAGCGCAACGCGATCGACCCGGCGTCGTCCGTGCTGCTCCGCGGTTCCGGCGGCATGGCAAAGGCCACCGCCGCTGCCTTCCGGGACGCGGGGTTCTCCCGCGTTACCGTGGTTGCCCGGAATGAAAAACCCGGGCAAGCCCTCGCGGGGCTCTATGGCTTCGGCTGGCAAGCCGAAGTAGGGGAGTCCACGGCGGACGTCCTCGTGAACGTGACACCGATCGGCATGGCCGGCGGACCCGAGTCCAGCTCCCTGTCCTTCCCCGAAGCGGCGGTGGCGGCCGCGAAGGTAGTGTTCGACGTCGTCGCCCTCCCCGCAGAGACGCCGCTCATCAAAGCCGGCCGCGCGGCAGGAAAGACCGTGATCACCGGCGCCGAGGTGGCCACCATCCAGGCGCTTGAGCAGTTCGTTCTCTATACCGGCATCACCCCCACGCCGGAGCAAGTGGCTGCGGCCGAGGAGTTCACGCGCGCCCAATAGGGCGCCACAGCTCAGAGACCAGCTCAGGCAGCCGCGACGGGCTCCACTACAACAGCCACCTTTTCCTCGCCGATCCTGGTGAGGACCAAGGTGGCTGTTTTGTTGCCGCGGCCTTTTGCCGAGCCTTTTCCTGCCGGGAGCAGCTGCTTCCGCAGCTCCTCCGGGGTGACGGAGGTGCCGCGTTTCTTGATGTCCAGGACGCCGACGCCGTTCGCCTTCACCCAGGCTTTGAGGGCCTTGACGTTCAACGGCATGACTTCCAGGACTTTGTAGGCGCGGGCGAACGGGGTCTCCACAAGTTCCGGAGCGCAAATATAGGCGATGTGCTGGTCCACCAGGTGGCCGCCCAACCGGAGTGCGACGTCGGCCACCAGGCCCGCACGGATCACCGCCCCGTCCGGTTCGTACAGGTATCCCTCCACGGGCCCGACGTCGGGCACCGGACCGCCGTCGAAATCTTCGGCGCTGGTGATCTCGGCTGCGCCTTGCGGCCCGAGCACCAGGGCAGCGCGGCGGATGCCGGGACGGGCGACGTCGTTGAACCACAGCGTCACTTCCGTGACGTCCCCGCCCACCGAAACCCACTGTGCCTCGCAGCCGGCCGGTACCGATTCGTGCGGCATGCCCGGGCCCATTTTGACCCCGACGGACTTGCCGGTCGCCGCCAATGATTCAACGAAGGACAACGGCGGCGAGAACGCCTCCGGATCCCAGATCCGTTTGGTTCCCGACGACGACGTCGTGCGTCGCGCCGGATCGAGCCACACGCCGTCGACCCCGTCGAGGGGCACCGAGGTTGCGTCGGAGTGCACTACCGTCGCGTGCGGGAACGGAATGAGGTTGATGGTGGCGCAGGCTGCGGTGGTCTCGTCGAGCTCCACGGCGGTGACCTCGATGTCCATGGAGGCCATGGCCATGGAGTCCGCTCCGAGCCCGCAGCCCAGGTCCGCCACGTGCCGCGTGCCTGCCTTGGCGAATCGCTCGGCGTGCCTGGCTGCAACATTGAGGCGGGTGGCCTGTTCCAGGCCGGCCTGGGTGAAGAGCATCTGCCGGGCGAATTCTCCGAACTTGGCCTCGGCCCGGGTGCGGAGCCTGGATTGGGTGAGGACGGCGGCCACGAGCGCGGGGGAGTGGCCGTCTTTGCGCAGGCGCGCGTTGAGGGCGAAGGCTTCGCCGTCGCGGTATGGTCCCAAGGATGCCAGGAGTTCCCAACCTTCCGTTGTCAGCAAGGGGGCAATCTGGTCCTGGGGTGTGTCAGCCATGGGAACCAGCCTAATGCTCGCCCGTCATAGAGTGCGGACGGGGAACCGCGACCACCCGGGCGGATAGGGTTGATGCCATGGAAGACAACCCAGTACGCCAGCCTGACGACGCCAATGGTTCTCCCTTTGCCCCCGATAAACGTCCCTTCGCCGGAAATCTCTCCAAGTATGCCCGCCCCGCACTCATCGTCGGTGTTTTGATTGCCGTTGTCTGCATTGCGCTCTTGATCATTATTTTCTTCCTCGACTCCTTCAACGCGGCCACCTACTCCATGACCGGAAAGAGCGTCCAGGACGCCACCGACGAGGCCCGGGACATCCGTGACACCTACACCGGTGCCCGCATCGCAGCGATCGTCGGGCTGGTGGTGTTCGGCGTCGTCGCGCCCGCCAGCGGCGTAGTGCTCTACCTGAACCGCGGAAACGCGCCGAAGGAAGACTATGACGACGGCGAGGACGTCGACTTCGACGACCTCGCCGGTCAATGAGCTACTCGAGCCGCAAGTGGCGCTTCGGGCGTTCACCCATGACGGAATTCTGGCACTCGCCTTGACCGAGTGCTAATGCTTACATAGAGTCTTGATTAGCACTCTCCCTAGGCGGGTGCTAATCATGCCGCCAGGCACTTACCGGCACCGCGACGACGGTAAGCCCGCCACGGCACCCCTGGTTTGATAGTCCATGTACTACCTCACGTAAAGGAGAGATCCGAGTGTCGGTCTCCATTAAGCCTCTCGAGGATCGCATTGTTGTCCGCCCGCTCGAAGCAGAGCAGACCACGGCTTCCGGCCTGGTCATCCCGGACACTGCACAGGAAAAGCCGCAGGAAGGCGAAGTTGTCGCAGTTGGCCCCGGCCGCTTCGACGACAACGGCAACCGCGTCCCCGTCGACGTAACCGTCGGCGACGTCGTCATCTACTCCAAGTACGGCGGAACTGAAGTCAAGACCGGCGGCAACGAATACCTCGTTCTGTCCGCCCGCGACGTTCTGGCGATCGTCGTTAAGTAATTCCCTGGATCCCGCATCGCAGATCGAGTCGGACTTCTTCCGGTCGAATCAGCGGTGCGGGTTTTCCGTCTTGAAAGGACACAACCATGGCAAAGCAGCTTGCGTTTAACGACGCTGCCCGTCGCTCGCTCGAAGCAGGCATTGACAAGCTCGCCAATACGGTCAAGGTCACCCTTGGCCCGCGTGGCCGCAACGTCGTTCTGGACAAGAAGTGGGGAGCTCCCACCATCACCAACGACGGCGTGACGATCGCCCGCGAAGTCGAACTCGACGACCCGTATGAGAACCTTGGTGCGCAACTGGCCAAGGAAGTCGCCACCAAGACCAACGACGTCGCAGGTGACGGCACCACCACCGCCACCGTGCTGGCACAGGCACTCGTCAAGGAAGGCCTGCGCAACGTTGCCGCCGGAGCCGCACCTGGCGAAATCAAGCGCGGCATCGAGGTTTCCGTCCAGGCCGTGGCTGCCCGCCTCCTGGAGAACGCCCGCGAAGTTGAAGGCACCCAGGTTGCCAGCGTTGCCGCGATCTCTGCCCAGAGCGATGAGGTCGGCGAGCTCCTCGCCGAGGCTTTCGGCAAGGTCGGCAAGGATGGCGTCATCACCATCGAAGAGTCCTCCACCACGCAGACCGAACTGGTCCTGACCGAGGGCATGCAGTTCGACAAGGGCTACCTGTCCCCGTACTTCGTCACTGACGCGGAACGCCAGGAAGCTGTTCTGGAAGACGCGCTCATCCTCATCAACCAGGGCAAGATCTCCTCGCTGCAGGAATTCCTGCCGCTCCTCGAGAAGGCCCTGCAGGCTGCCAAGCCCCTCTTTATCATTGCTGAGGACATCGACGGCGAGGCACTGTCCACGCTGATCGTGAACCGTATCCGTGGCACCCTGAACGTCGTTGCCGTCAAGGCTCCGGGCTTCGGCGACCGCCGCAAGGCCATGCTGCAGGACATTGCCACCCTGACCGGCGCCCAGGTTGTTTCCCCGGAGCTCGGCCTGTCCTTGGACCAGGTTGGCCTCGAGGTCCTCGGCAGCGCCCGCCGGATCACCGTCACCAAGGACAACACCACCATCGTTGACGGCGCCGGTACGCCTGAGGACGTCGCAGCGCGCGTCGCCCAGATCCGTGCAGAGCTGACCCGCACCGACTCCGATTGGGACCGCGAAAAGCTGCAGGAAAGGCTTGCGAAGCTGGCAGGAGGCATCGGCGTCATCAAGGTCGGCGCAGCCACCGAGGTCGAGCTCAAGGAAAAGAAGCACCGCATCGAGGACGCAGTGTCCTCCACGCGTGCTGCCCTTGAAGAAGGCATCGTCTCCGGCGGTGGATCCGCCCTCATCCACGCCCTCAAGGCACTGGACGAGGACTCTGCCGTCAAGGCACTGGAAGGCGACGCGGCTGCCGCCGTCGGCATCGTTCGCCGTGCCCTGACCCAGCCCCTTCGCTGGATCGCCCAGAACGCCGGCTTCGACGGTTACGTCGTCGTGGCCAAGGTTGCCGAGCTGGAAGCCAACCACGGCTTCAACGCGAAGTCCGGCGTGTACGAGGACCTGATCGCCGCCGGCGTGATCGACCCCGTCAAGGTCACCCGCTCCGCACTCCAGAATGCTGCGTCCATCGCAGCCCTGGTTCTCACCACCGAGACCCTGGTTGTCGAGAAGCCGGCCGAGGAAGACGAGCACGCAGGCCACAGCCACTAGTCCCCACCGCCTCCCTAGCCTCGCTTCGCTTCGGCCCGGGAGCCCGGGCGGTGTGGGCCCATCTGTGTGAAAGAAGGCCCGGTCCCCTTGTGGGGGCCGGGCCTTTCTTTTTAAAGCAACGCGGGGTCACTTACGGCCCATTGGGTGCTGCCGGATGGGCCGTAAGTGACCCCGCGTTGCCCGGAAAACGGCATGGAGGATTGACCCAGACAACGCTCCGGAAGCTCCCAGCCCCTTGTGTCCTAATGGATCATAGGAAGTTGGTTGAACGCGGTCTCAATTGACGACGAACATTTCGAATCAGTAGGGTAGACGGTTTGAGTAGCACCCTGGAGGCAAGACTTTGACAACCACGCGCCCGATTGCGCTACGGCGAACTAGCGGCGAGACGCAGAAATCGGCCCCCAAATCAACGTTCCGTCCTGAGATCCAAGGGCTTCGATCTGTTGCCGTCCTCATGGTTGTCACGTACCACATCTGGTTCGGCCGGGTCTCCGGCGGTGTGGATATTTTCCTCCTGGTCTCTGCATTCCTCATGACGGCGCAGTTCACACGGCGGTATGCCGGTGGGCGGCAGACGGAACTGATCAAGCACTACCTTCATCACTTCCGGAGGCTCTTGCCGGCAGCCGTGACGGTGATCGTTGGAACGCTGGCCGCCACTTTCCTCTTCATGCCGGCCACCCGCTGGGTCGATACCATCAAGCAGGGCTGGGCTTCACTCTTGTACGTTGAGAACTTCCTGCTGCAGTCGCAGGCAGTCAACTACTACGCCGCGGACCACAGCCTGGCCAGCCCGCTACAGCATTTCTGGTCGCTGTCCATCCAAGGACAGGTCTTCATTGTCTGGCCGATCATCTTCGTGGGCGCTGGCTGGGTGGCGAGGAGGTTCAGGCTCGCGTACGTTCCCCTTCTGCGTTACATCTTTGGATTAGTCTTCCTGGTTTCCCTGGTGTATTCGGTCCTCTACACCGCTTCGGACCAATCGGCGGCCTACTTCTCGACGGCGGCCAGGCTGTGGGAGTTTGCCCTGGGAACTCTTCTGGCACTTTTCCTGCCTTCGGTCAAAATACCCAGGTCGGCCAGGATCGTCCTAGGCTGGCTCGGTATCCTGGCGATGCTCAGCTGCGGGCTCATCCTCGACGTCGAGGGGGACTTCCCCGGGTGGTTGGCCTTGTGGCCAACGCTGGCCGCAGCCTGTATCCTCGCGGCAGGCCAGACCCAGAGCCGGTTCGGAATCGACCGGATCCTCAGTTCCAAGCCGCTCGTGCGGATGGGAAACAATTCGTACGCCCTCTACCTCTGGCACTGGCCCATGTTGGTCATCTATCTGGCTTGGTCCGGCAAGACCCACGCCGGCTGGTTGTCCGGCACAGTGATCATTGTTGGTGCCTTCCTCCTGGCTGTTCTGACCACCAGGTTCATCGAGAAGCCGTTGCGGGAGTGGAAGTGGCCCGAGGCCAACCGGCGCAGAAGCGCGATTTCGCTGGTTGCGGTAGGGGCCGTGGCTATTTTGCCCTTGGCGGGTTGGCCCCTGCAGATCGAGCAGACAAACCGTGCCTTGGTTGCAAACATGGATGCCCGCAACCCCGGAGCGGCGGCCGTGGGCGGGGACTTCGTGTACACCCCCGATCCAGGAGTGCCCTTGGTTCCAAGCATGACCGCCGTTGATGGGGACTGGCCGGTTTTCCCGACCGCCTGCACAGGGACCGCCGACCCGCAGGAGTTCGTCAACCGATGCACCAACGGGATCAAGAACGGGACGAAGTCCGTGGTGGTCATAGGCAGTTCGCACGCCCACGTGCTGAACACGCCGCTGCTTACGATGGCCGCAAAGAACAATTGGAGCCTGACGTCCATCACGAAGGGATATTGCCCGCTTGGCGAGGACACCGCGGCAGACATTACGCAGGCATGCGTTGACTTCAACAAGGCCACGCTCGCAGAGGTCCTGAAGATGAAGCCGGATGTTGTGGTGACGACCAGTACGCGCACCAATGCTCAGAGCAACGTCCCGGAGCGGCTCGATCCTTCCTGGGTCACGGAAGTAAAGACCCTCAACGACGCCGGAATCCAAGTGGTCGCCTTCCGAGACACACCACGGGCAGCGCAGCCAGTTCCCGCTTGCCTTGAGAAGAACCCCGGCGCGTATGTTGCCTGTGGTTCCCAACGCGCCGAAATCTATTCGGAAGACTCCCCGACGGGGGCCGTCGCCGCGGCAATGCCCGACACGAAATTCCTGGACCTCTCGAAGTACTTCTGCCCTGATGCGAATTGTCCTGCAGTGATCGGCAACGTGATTGTCTACAAGGACGACAACCACGTGACCGCCACCTACATGAAGACCCTGACCCCATACTTCGAGAAGGCGTTCATGGCCGCGACCGGGTGGAGCTAGGCGGCCAGAGTTGGGTTGTCCAGCGGCTCGGCGGCGGATGCCGGGTGCTGTTGCTCACATTGCCCTCGCGGAATATGGGGATCGGCGGCGAGGTTCTACTATTTATTCAGAACCTTTCTGCACAGGCCAGTCCCGTAATGACGGGCTGGTCATCAGCTGCAACCCCTACCAGAGCAACCCCCAAGAACCAAGGTAAGAGGCGCACTCATGACCCAGCCCGAACACGATCCCTTTGGCTTTGTTGGCCTGACCTATGACGACGTCCTGCTGCTGCCGGGCCACACCAACGTCATTCCGTCCGAAGCTGACACCTCCTCCCGGATCTCCAAGCGGATTTCGGTCCAGACCCCGCTGCTGTCCGCCGCCATGGACACTGTCACCGAGTCCCGGATGGCCATTGCCATGGCCCGCCAGGGTGGCCTTGGCGTCATCCACCGCAACTTGTCCATCGAAGACCAGGCCGACCACGTCGACCGCGTCAAGCGCTCCGAGTCCGGGATGATCACCAACCCCCTGACCATCCACCCGGAGGCCACCCTTCAGGAACTGGACGAACTGTGTTCGCGTTACCGGGTTTCCGGCCTGCCCGTGATCGACACGGACGGCCGTCTGCTCGGTATCGTCACCAACCGCGACACCCGCTTCGTTCCGGAGTCCGACTTCCCGCTGAGGCTGGTCAGCGACGTCATGACCAAGATGCCGCTCATCACGGGCCACGTGGGCATCAGCCGCGAAGAGGCTTCGCACAAACTGGCCACCAACAAGATCGAGAAGCTGCCCCTCGTTGACGAGCAGGGTCGCCTCAAGGGCCTGATCACCACCAAGGACTTCACCAAGGCCGAGCAGTACCCGCTCGCGACGAAGGACGAGGAAGGCCGCCTCCGGGTCGGCGCGGCCATCGGGTTCTTCGGCGACGGCTGGGAACGGGCCATGGCCCTGATCGACGCCGGTGTCGACGCACTTTTCGTGGACACCGCCAACGGCCACTCGCAAGGTGTCCTGGACATGATCACGCGCCTGAAGTCGGATCCCATCGCTGCCCACGTTGACATCATCGGCGGCCAGGCCGCCACCCGCGAAGGCGCCCAGGCACTGATCGACGCCGGTGCCGACGGCATCAAGGTGGGCGTGGGCCCGGGCTCCATTTGCACCACGCGCGTTGTTGCCGGTGTGGGCGTTCCCCAGATCACGGCTATCTACGAGTCCTCGAAGGCGGCCATCCCTGCCGGTGTTCCGCTGATCGCCGACGGCGGCCTGCAGTACTCGGGCGATATCGGCAAGGCCCTCGTGGCCGGTGCCGACACCGTCATGCTCGGCTCATTGCTGGCTGGTTGCGACGAGTCGCCGGGTGAGCTGATCTTCGTGAACGGCAAGCAGTTCAAGAGCTACCGCGGCATGGGTTCCCTGGGTGCCATGCAGTCCCGTGGCAAGAACACGTCCTACTCGAAGGACCGCTATTTCCAGGCGGACGTTTCCGGTGATGACAAGCTCATCCCGGAAGGCATCGAAGGTCGCGTCGCCTATCGCGGCCCGCTCTCCTCGGTGGCGTACCAGCTGGTCGGCGGCCTGCGCCAGACCATGTTCTACACGGGTGCCCCGACCATCGCCGAACTCAAGGCACGCGGTAAGTTTGTGCGCATCACTGCGGCCGGACTCAAGGAGTCCCACCCGCATGACATCCAGATGACCGTCGAGGCTCCGAACTACGGTTCCCGCTAGGCGTAAATTCCTATCCCAGGCAGTTCCAAGCGAGCACGCCACCTCCACTATGGAGGCGGCGGGCTCGCTTATTTATCAGGCATTGCCTGTCGTCATGGTCTGCGTCACCCTGCCGGAACATCGCGCCGCACTGGGATAACCTAGAGCAGTGACTTACGAGATTGAGATTGGCCGTGGCAAGCGTGGGCGTCGTGCCTACTCCCTGGATGACATCGCGATCGTCCCCAACCGCCGGACGCGCGACCCCAAGGACGTTTCCGTCTCATGGCAGATTGATGCCTACAAGTTTGAGATGCCCGTGATCGCCGCACCCATGGACTCCGCGATGTCGCCTGAAACGGCCATCGCGCTTGGGCGGCTGGGCGGCCTGGGCGTTCTGGACCTCGAGGGCCTGTGGACGCGGTACGAAGATCCCCAGTCCGTGCTGGACGAGATCTCTGCCCTCGCGGATGAAACGGCCAGCCCGACGGTCACCCGGCGCATGCAGGAGCTCTACAAGGCCCCCATCCAGCCCGAACTGATCACCACCAGGCTCGCGGAAATCCGTGCATCGGGCGTGACGGTGGCCGGCTCACTGACACCGCAGCGCACCCAGGAACACTACAAGACCGTGGTGGCCGCCGGCGTCGACATTTTTGTCATCCGGGGCACCACGGTCTCGGCCGAGCACGTCTCAAAGAACCATGAGCCCCTGAACCTCAAGCAGTTCATCTATGAGCTCGACGTCCCTGTGATCGTCGGCGGGGCTGCCGGCTACACCCCGGCGTTGCACCTCATGCGTACCGGAGCGGCCGGCGTCCTGGTGGGCTTCGGCGGCGGCGCAACGACTACCACGCGGCGCGCCCTCGGCATCCATTCGCCCATGGCTTCCGCCATTTCCGACGTCGCCGCCGCCCGCCGCGACTACATGGATGAATCCGGCGGACGCTACGTGCACGTGATAGCCGACGGCGGCATGGGTACTTCGGGTGACATCGTCAAAGCCATCGCCATGGGCGCCGACGCCGTCATGCTCGGCAGCGCCTTGGCCCGTGCCGAAGAGGCCCCGGGCAAGGGCTGGCACTGGGGCCAGGAAGCCCACCACCTTGAGCTGCCCCGCGGCGACAGGGTCAACGTCGGCACCGTCGGTCCCCTCGAAGAAGTACTCTTCGGGCCGGGCCACCACACCAACGGCACGTCAAACCTGATCGGCGCGCTCCGCCGCTCCATGGCGACCACGGGCTATTCGGACCTGAAGGAGTTCCAGCGGGTCGACGTCGTCGTCTCGCCATACTCGGGCCAGTAGCTCCCGCTCGGGCCGCTTTAGCGCAGGCGAAAACCCTGCCCAAGCCGCTAGACAAGAAGTAGTGTGGGGAACTACGGGCTTGTGCGATGGGAGGCGTCCAATGAGCAGTGTTGCAGATGGTTCGCAAAGGATTGATGCATCAACCGGTGCGTTGAGTCCGGAGGCGCGGGAAAGATCCATCGAAGTCCTCAGGGGAACCACGGAGCCTGGCAAGGAACTCGACATCCTCATCGTCGGGGGAGGCGTAGTGGGGGCCGGTGCGGCGCTGGACGCGGTGACCCGCGGTTTGTCGGTGGGCATTGTCGAGGCCCGGGACTGGGCTTCCGGCACGTCGTCACGGTCTTCGAAGCTGATTCACGGCGGCTTGCGTTACCTGGAAATGCTCGACTTTGCGTTGGTCCAGGAGGCCCTCCAGGAACGTGGTTTGCTGATCCAGCAAATCGCCCCACACCTCGTGCGCCCGGTTCCGTTCCTGTATCCGCTGACCCGGCGTTTCTGGGAGCGGCCCTACGTTGGTGCCGGCATCTTCCTCTACGACACGCTTGGCCTCACCTCCGGCCACAGCCGCGGCGTACCCATGCACAAACACCTCTTCCGGCGCGGAACACTGCGGGCAGCACCCAGCCTCAAGAGCGATGCCTTCGTCGGCTCCATCCGCTACTACGATGCACAGGTCGACGACGCCAGGCTGGTGGTCAATGTCGTCCGCACGGCCGCACATTACGGAGCGCATGCCGTGAACAGGATGCGCGTGGTGTCGTTCGTGCGGGAGGGCGAACGCGTGGTCGGCGCCAAGGTGGAAAACCAGGAAGACGGCAGCATCATCGAAGTCCGCGCCAAGCAAGTGGTCAATGCCACCGGAGTCTGGACGGACGAGACCCAGGCCATGGTGACGGATCGCGGCCAGCTCAAGGTCCGTGCATCCAAAGGCATCCACCTTGTGGTCCCGCGCGACCGCTTCCAGTCCACGGTCGGATTGATCCTGAGGACTGAAAAGTCCGTGCTGTTCGTAATTCCTTGGGGGCGGCACTGGATCATCGGCACAACGGACACCGACTGGAAGCTTGACAAGGCGCATCCTGCAGCGTCTACCAAGGACATCGACTATGTTCTTGAACACGTCAATCGTGTCTTGAAGCGGCCCTTGACCCGTGAGGATGTCGAAGGTGTCTACGCCGGACTGCGTCCGCTGCTGGCGGGGGAGAGCGACTCCACGGCCAAACTTTCACGCGAACACGTGGTGGCGCACCCGGTTCCAGGCTTGGTGGTGGTTGCGGGTGGAAAGTTCACCACGTACCGGGTCATGGCGAAGGACGCGGTGGACGAAGCGACCCGGGCCATGGACGAGCGCGTGCCGGCGAGCTGCACCGATACCATCCCCCTCCTGGGCGCCGAGGGATTCAAAGCCGCGTGGAACAGGCGGGGAAGAACCGCCGACGAGGCCGGGGTCCACGTTGCCAGGGTGGAACATTTGCTCAACCGCTACGGCTCCATGACCCCGGAAGTCCTCGCCATCATCAAGGACAACCCGGCGATGGCGGAGCCGCTGCCGGGGGCAGACGACTATTTGGCGGCAGAGGTCGTCTATGCCGCGACCCATGAGGGTGCCCGGCATGTCCATGACGTCCTGACCCGGCGCACCCGCATCTCGATAGAGTCGTGGGACAGAGGTGTTTCCGCGGTCCCTGTTGTCGCTAAGCTGATGGGAGAAATTCTTGGCTGGAGCGATGCGCAGCGGGAAAGCGAAATCAAGCACTACCTGGCCCGGGTGGAAGCTGAACGGCTCAGCCAACAGCAGCCCGACGATGAATCGGCCGATGCTGCGCGCATGGGCGTCGATGACATCGTTCCCCTCCGCTGAGCGGCCCGGGTTGGCTGGCCACACTGGAGGGAAAACGACTTGGCGGAACCACTGGACCCGTATGATGCCGAACTAACCACGCCGGAGACCGTCATCCTTGAGATGGAAGCGGTAGACAAAACAGATGCCGCGGGCCAGCTCGCGGAACGGCTGTACGCAGCCGGGCGCATCACGGACCTTGAGGGCTTCCTCGAAGTCGTCAACTCGCGCGAGCACCAACTTGCTACCGGGCTGCCGGGCGGCATTGGCCTTCCGCATGCCCGCAGCGAGTATGTCTCCAGGGTCTCCATCGCTGTTGGTGTCACGAAATTCGGTCATTCGTTGGACTTCGGCGCCAGCGACGGACCGGCCACGTTGGTCCTGCTCATCGCTACGCCCGCCAGCTCATTCTCGGACCACCTGGAAGTCCTCGCGACCTTGGCCCGCTCGCTGTCCAAGGAATCGTTCAGGGAATCCCTCCGGCGCGCCCACGATCCCGAAGTCATCGCCGAACTGATCAACTCCAGCTTGGTTTTCTTCGACCACTGAGGAAGGGGCAGGCCCTCCCGTTTAGCTGTTCTACAGCTTGACGAAGTACGGTTAAGGGGTGTTGAAAACCGCTCTGAAGCCCCGCTGGATCGCAGGACTTGTCTTTGCGCTCCTGCTCTCCGGGGTGTTTGTGCTGCTCAGCCAGTGGCAGTTCGGCAGATCCACCCAGAGCGACGCCCCGGTTGACGACCCCGCTGTGGAGCAGGTCAAGCCGCTTACCGGGGAATTGCAGCCTGGAACGTTCTTCCCGGGTTCGGCGTCGGACCAAATGGTCAGTGCCAAGGGTAGTTACGATCCCACCAAGCAGGTCCTCGTGGAGGGCCGGCTGCTCGCAGGGCAAAAAGGGTACTGGGTAGTGACCGCGTTTGCGGTCGACGGAGCACCTGTCCTCCACGGCGTCGGCGCAACCGGAAAGACGTGGATCCCCGTGGCCCGCGGCTGGGTCGCCGATCCCGCCCAAGCCGGTCCGCCGCCGTCGGGCACCATTGAACTGACCGGACGGCTCCTGCCGTCCGAGGCGCCGGTGCCAAACGTCGACGCCGGAGCGGGACGCGCCTCTGCGGTCTCCGTCGCGGAACTCATCAACACGTGGGACGTCTCGAGCTATCCCGGCTTCGTCGCCGCGACGTCGGAAGTATCCGCGGGCAAGACCCTCGCACTTCCAGCGCAGCTGAAGCCCTTGAATATCCCGGCCCAACCACCCAACCAACAGATCAACTGGCTCAACCTTTTCTATTCCGTGGAATGGGTGGTCTTTGCAGGATTCGCCCTCTACATCTGGTGGCGCATGGTGGCCGATGACTACCGGCGCACCCTTGAAGACGACGAGGAAGAGCCCGACGACGAACACCCGTCAGACGATTTGCCAGCAATTACCAAGCCAGAACAGGTAAAGCCATGATTGAGCCCAAACCGGCCATCCAGCCCGAACAGTCCGGAGAATCCGCCGCGAAGCCAAGGGCGGCCAAGAAGCGCCGCTTCGGCGGAACGACGGCGCAGATCCGCTCGGCCCTGAAGTTCTACAAAGTCATGGCTTACCTCACCGGCACCATGCTGTTGCTTCTGTGCGCCGAACTCGTCGCGCGCTATGTGTTCGGCGTGTATCTCTTCGCCGGCGGTACCGATGCGATCACCGGTCAGCCTTTCGGTTTCGGATTCGCCGACGCCGAGTCCAAGGCGGTCCTGGGCGGGGTCAACGTTTCCGTGGGGGTCCTGATCGTCCACGGTTGGATGTACGTGCTGTACCTCATCTCGGATTTCCGCTTGTGGTCGCTCATGCGCTGGCCGTTCACCAAGCTCGTCCTGCTCGCCTTGGGCGGCGTCGTCCCTCTCATGTCCTTCATCGTGGAGAAGAAGTTCCACTCTGAGGTAGAGATGGAACTCGCCGCGAATCCGCAGGCCTCCAAGCGCTACTGACGGGCGTGGTGCGGCGGTCACTGTGAGATCGCTAACGTCGGACTGGTTCCGGGGCTGATTTCCGGGCTTCACGACCGGCTTCAAGGTGCACCGGGGCATCCCGGCAAAGTAGGCTGTTACGGTGACTACTCCCACCGCACCCTTCAGTTCTGAAGCTCAGACTTCCCAGAAGCCGGTGCTGGTTGTTGACTACGGTGCCCAGTACGCGCAGCTGATTGCCCGCCGCGTCCGTGAAGCGAATGTGTACTCGGAAATTGTTCCGCACACGTTCACCACCGAGCAGCTTCTGGCCAAGAACCCGGCAGCGATCATCCTCTCAGGCGGACCTTCAAGCGTTTATGCCGAGGGTGCCCCGAGGGTTGGCGCGGACCTTTTCGAGGCCGGCGTCCCGGTCTTCGGTATTTGCTACGGCTTCCAGGCCATGGCGAACGCGCTCGGCGGCAAGGTCGCTCAGACCGGTCTGCGGGAGTACGGCGCTACCGAGGCCACCACCGTCGGTGAGGCGCGCTCCATCCTTGCAGGTGTCCCGGACTCCCAGAACACCTGGATGAGCCACGGAGACTCCGTTCACGAGGCTCCTGAAGGCTTCGAGGTCCTGGCGACCACCGCCGGAGCACCTGTGGCTGCTTTCGCGAACGAAGAGAAGCATCTCTACGGCGTTCAATGGCACCCGGAAGTAAAGCACTCCGTCCACGGCCAGCAGGTTCTGGAAAACTTCCTGTTCAACGGGGCAGGCCTGAAGCCGAACTGGACCACAGGCAACATCCTGGACGAGCAGGTGGACCGGATCCGCCGGCAGATCGGCGATTCCAAGGTCATCTGCGGCCTCTCCGGCGGCGTCGACTCGGCCGTTGCCGCAGCCCTCGTGCAGCGCGCCGTTGGCGATCAGCTGACCTGCGTCTTCGTGGACCATGGCTTGCTGCGCGAAGGCGAAGCCGAACAGGTCGAGCGTGACTTCGTTGCTGCTACCGGCGTCAAACTCTACGTCGCCAACGAGCAGGAGCGTTTCCTGTCCGCCCTGGCCGGGGTCAGCGATCCCGAAACCAAGCGCAAGATCATCGGCCGCGAGTTCATTCGTGCGTTTGAGGAAGCAGAGCGGGCCATCATCGCCGAGGCTGCGTCCGAAGGCGAGAGCATCAAGTTCCTCGTCCAGGGCACCCTGTACCCGGACGTCGTCGAATCCGGCGGCGGCGAAGGTGCCGCGAATATCAAGAGCCACCACAACGTGGGCGGCCTTCCCGAGGACCTGCAGTTCGAACTCGTTGAACCGCTCCGCGCGCTGTTCAAGGACGAGGTTCGTGCCGTGGGCGCGCAGCTCGGCTTGCCGCAGGAGATCGTCGGACGCCAGCCGTTCCCCGGACCCGGCCTCGGTATCCGCATCGTCGGCGACGTGACCAAGGAACGGCTCGACCTCCTTCGCAAGGCGGACGCGATTGCGCGGGCTGAACTCACGGCGGCCGGACTCGACAATGACGTCTGGCAGATGCCTGTCGTGCTGCTGGCCGACGTCCGCAGCGTTGGCGTGCAGGGCGACGGCCGCACCTACGGACACCCGATCGTGCTGCGTCCGGTTTCGTCCGAGGACGCCATGACCGCCGACTGGTCGAGGCTTCCGTATGACCTCCTCGCCAGGATCTCCAACAGGATCACCAACGAGGTTGATGGCGTCAACCGCGTGGTACTTGATGTCACCAGCAAGCCGCCGGGAACCATCGAGTGGGAATAGCATTCTGAGTGACCGGCCTCTGTTCCAGGGGCCGGTCACTTTGTTTTTCCCCTGAAATCAGCGCCAATTTGCCTTTCCACCAGTGTTGCGGTGCGGACTGCCGGTCGATTCCCGCTACCCTCGAAAGTATGCCGATTTGGTCCAAGTCGTCTCGAGCTATAACAGAAAAGAAGGCAGCGGTGTCAGTAGGTCAAAGCCACGAAGAGAGCTCCATAGAGCTTCGGAAATGGCTGTCGGGGCTCAAGCCCGTGACTGGCGCGGACACCATGCTGCGCTTCGTCAAGACGCCGGAAGGGTCGATAGACCTAAGCAACGGCCACCCCTCAGGCCTGGCACAGCTCCTCGCCGGACGTCGGACCCGTCTTTCCACCTTGATCCGGGATCGCCAGCAGTATCTTGTTGCCGCGCGTGCAGCCAGGAACCTTCGCTCAAAGATTTTCGAACTGGGAAATGACCGGGGAATCGACGCCGGCTATCTCTCCTGCGGCACGGTCGTGTGGACGTCGGCGGTGGGAGGGAAACCCCAACGAGTCTCCGCCCCCGTCATGTTGGCAGCCATCTCACTCACGGCGCGGCCGGGCGAAGACGACTACGAGCTGCAACTGACCGAGCAAGCGGGCATCAACCCCGCGTTGGTCCGGCATTTGAAGACCGTCCATGGAATCGTCTTTGACGTCAACGCCGTGAGCCGCATGGCCTACAACACCGCGCGCCTTGACCCGCTGCCGGTCCTCGACCGTCTTGCCACACTGGTACAACCGATCCACGGTGCCGAAGTAACCCCCAATCTCCTCATCACGACGTTGGCGGATCTGTCCGGGAACTTGGACGACCCCTGGATCAACGAGAACAGCAGCGTCGTTGCCTCCCTGTTTGAAGCCGCCAACGGCGGCGATGTGGAACCCGAACCCATCAAGTCCGGACGGTTCCCGAACCTCGACGAGCGCGACCCCGCCGAAGAATCGCTGCTCCTGGACGCGGACTCGGATCAGCAGTACGTCGTGGATGCCGTCCGGGCAGGGGATTCGCTCGTGGTGAGCACCCCACCAGGCAGCGGCCAGACCCAAACCGCGATCAACGCCATCGGTGCCCTCGTCAACGAGGGGAAGTCGGTGCTTGTGGTGGGCGACCGGCGGGCGAGCCTCAACGGCCTGGCCGGCCATTTTGAAGCCCTTGGCCTTGAATCGATGCTGTTCAGGCCAGGCAACGGTGCCACGCCCCAGCAGCTCAAGGGTCAACTGGTCAGCGCGATTATCCGCAACGAGAAGTCGCTGGAGCCGCAACTCGCGAATCTCCACAAGACCCTGACCGAGCACCGCCATGCACTCATGGACCACGTCGCCTCTTTGCACAACGTACGCCAGCGCTGGGGGTGCTCGCCCTACCAGGCAATGCAGTCGCTCGCGGAGCTCACCTCGATCCACCCTGCCCCCGCCACGACGGTGCGCTTGAAGCGCAGCGTGCTGGACAATATCAAAGACCGGGCCGAGCTGGCCGAGAGACTGCGCCGCGCTGCGGAGCTTGGCAGCTTCAGCCGTGAATCGACGTCGAGCCCTTGGTACGGGGCCCGCCTGGTCACGCGCAAGGAGACCGAGGAAGCCCAGCAACTGGCCAGCAGTGCCGCCGAACAACTTCCCCGGTTGCGTGAACGGATGAACCAGGTTGCGGAGCACTCCGAAATCCGGCTTGGGGCGAACTTCGCCGAATGGGGCGCGCAGCTTGAACTCTTGATGGCGGTCCGGGAGAGCCTGGACAAGTTCACCCCGGATATTTTTGACCGGCCGGTCCACGACCTGATTTCGGCCACCGCTACCTCCGCTTGGCGCCGTGAGCGGGGAGTCGAGATGCCCTCGATGCAGCGCTCCCGCTTGCGTCGTGTGGCAAAGGAATATGTCCGCCCCGGTGTCCACATTGCGGATCTGCACAGCTCCTTGGCGCTCGTTCAGGAACAGCGGGCACTGTGGGCCCAGTACGCGACCACCCAGCGCCATCCGGCAGTGCCCTCCGGACTTGCCGACCTCGGCGCGAGCTACCGCGAACTGGACCGGGATCTCCGCCGCTTGGGCGATTGCCTCCAACACACCGCGGCCGGCGGCGACCTCCACGCGACGCGCTACGAGGATCTCATGGAGCGGCTTGAGCGCCTTGTGGCGGACACCGGCACTTTGGAGACACTCCCGGAGCGCACGCTTCTGGTCGAGAACATGCGCGAGCACGGACTCGCCGAGCTTCTTGCTGACCTGGCTGAACGCGAAGTGCCTGCCGAATCTGTTGCCGCGGAACTGGACCTCGCCTGGTGGCAGTCCGCCCTGGAAGCGATGATCAGCGGTGACGACTACCTCGCGATGTCCGACGGCGATTCCCTTCGCCGTCTCGAAGCGGAGTACCGCCTGGCGGACCACGCGCACATTGCCAGCGGGGCCGCGCGCCTGCGGTGGAAACTTGCCGAAATGTGGCGGGCTGGAATCGCCGAACACCCCCGCCAATCGGAGCTCCTGCGGAACCTGATCAAAGACGGCCGCGTTACCCTGTCCGCGCTCAGTGCCCAGGCGCCCGCCCTTGTGTCCCGCTTGGTTCCGGTGTGGTCCATCAGTCCGTACCTGCTGACGAGCCTCTTGCCCGCAGAACAAAAATTCGACGCGGTGGTGATTCTCGATGCCGAGAGCACATCGTTGCAGGCCGTCCTGCCGGCCATTGCCCGGGCCCAGCAAGTGGTTGCCTTTGGCGACGCGAAGATCGCCAATGCCCGCACTTTCAGCGTCGCCGTGGAGCCACCGATGGCCGGAGCCGCAAGCCAAGACACCGTGGACAGTGCATTCAATGCCCTGGCCCGGGTCCTGCCCACCTGGCAGTTGAACTGGGTGTATCGCGCGGTCGACGAAGATCTCGTGCTGCAGTTGAGCAAGAACTACTACAACGGTGGCCTTCGCCGGCTGCCGGACGGGCAGTCCGTAACCGGGTTGGACCGCTCGGTGGTAGTTGAGTACATCCCGGATGGTACTGGCCTTCCCGGGGCGGATCACGAAGGTGTCGAATCGGTCGCCGCGGAAGTGAACCGTGTGGTTGACCTGGTGTTTCAACACGCCAGTCTGCGGCCAAGGACCTCGCTCGCCGTGGTCACCGCAAGCCTGCGGCATGCCGCAAGGATCGGCGAGGCCATCAGGCTCCAGCTCCCCAACTATCCGCTGTTGTCGGGTTTCTTCAACGCCGGTGCGGAGTCCTTCCGCGTGGTGGATTTGGAGCGCGCACAAGGACTGGTCCGCGACCACATCATCTTCTCCCTGGGCTTTGGGCGCACCCCGCATGGCCGGGCTCTGCACAGTTTCGGACCGCTCTCCGTAGAAGGCGGGCGAAACAAGTTTGCCTTGGCAATGACCCGATCCCGGAGGTCGTTGCACGTCCTGAGCTGCTTCCGTCCGGAGGACCTCGACCTGGACAGGTTGGCTCACGGCGCCGTTGATTTCCATGAACTCCTGGACCGTGAATTGTCCGGGAATTCGGACCTGGGGACGCCCGCCACCAGGGCTGCTGCCAGCGAGCAGGCGCTCGGTGAGGATCCGTTGGTGGCGGATCTGGGCGAGCGGCTCCGTGCACGCGGAGCCCGGGTGTGGCACCACTACGATGGAGCCTTGGACATTGCCGCGGCAGCCGATCCCGTGCACACCATAGGTCGCGATGACACCGAAATGCCCACCCCGGTGGCCATTGAATCGGATGGCACGGAACGATACCGCCGCATGAGCGTCAGGGAGCGCAGCAGGCTCCGGCCCCAACTTCTGGAACGCCTGGGTTGGCGTTACATGTCCTTGTGGACCATTGAAGTATTCACGGATCCTTCGTCCTGCGCCGACCGCATCGGTTCCTATCTGGGGCTGGAGAAGCCGACGGCACCCTCGTATGGTGCCGTCCAGGATGGATTCCTGGATGTTGATGTTGAACAATTGGAACTGAACAGTCAGGCGGACCAGGCCACGGCCGGGCCTGATGGTATGCAAGGCCCCCGCGGTACGCAAGGCACTGGCTCGGGACCGGCGATCCCCTAAGGAAGCGCAATGGCGGAAAGCAAAAGCACTCAATCCAAGCGCGCTGCGGACACCAGTGCCGATGCGCTGGGCCCTGACGCGGAGTTGGACGGGCAGGAGAAAACAAAAGTGAAGCCCGCACCGGAGCGGAAGCCGGCAGGAGAGAGTATTCTGCCCAAGAAAGCCTCCGAGGATGATCCACGCCGTTGGGGCGATGAGCCTGGCTATGACCACGACGCCTGGCTGAAGGAGCAAAGGCCCCCGCACTGGGGCTGAACCCTCCATTTGCTCGTGGTTATCCGGCCGGGGCTCGGGATTGCCGGTTGTCAGAGGGATTGACGAGGACAAAGAACAGTTTCCCTCGCGTGGAAGCTCCGGCGAGGATTTCGGCCTGTTGCGGATTGGCGGCGACAACCACAAGGCCGTCCGCCTCGTTCGTGCCCAACCATTGGGTGGCCTTGCCTCCCTGCCCGGACGTCCACAAGACCGGGACCGCAGATGCCAGGAGTTCGGATTTCTTGCCGGGCCCTTCAGGCCCATCTGCTGCGGTGAGCACAACGTCGACCACCTGGCCCGGCGAGATGAGCTGGATTGAAGCGGGATCGGCCATGCGAAGTGGAACGGCCGCCGTCGCGGGTGCGGTGCCGGTGAGCAGGCCCGGTCCCAGGAGTTGGGCGTCCGTGGGGATCTGCCCCTTTCGCAGGGGCGAGGCAAGCTGCTTCCCGCCGTATCCGGTTTTGGGGGAGAGCGCCCCCGCGGGAACTCCATCTGGAAGGACTTCGAGGGGTTTGAGGTCGGAATCCATCAAAGTGGACCCGGCAGGAAGATCCCGCGCGGCGGCCAGGACCGTGACTCGCTGCTCCGAAGGGGGAGTCAGCTGGTGGACCGCGATCCCGGCGGCCACGCATAGCAGAAGGGCCACCACGAGGCGGCGGTTGTGGTTTAGCCAGCCAGCGAAGCGTCGAAGCCCGGATTGTCGCGTGGGAGCGCCGAGGCGCCCGCCCGCCCTGAAAGGAAGAACCTGAAGGCGACGCGTACGGGCCATGCTCATCGGCGACGGGATCCTATCGCGCGGGAGCGACGAAGATCCGGCAGGCACAGGGCCCGGGGATACGTTCGGGATTTTTGGCATGGTGCCACGCTAACGGGGCACGCAGGTCCCGTGGCAGGGCCCTATTGAGCTATGTGGAAACGTTGAGTTATGTGGAAACGTCGTGCTATGTGGAAAACCGGGGGCAGCCGGAAACGCTATCAGCTCGCGGCAGCCGCCGGAACCGACGCCGGAGCCGGAGACGCAGCTGGTGCGGCGGGAGCGGCCGAAACGGTGCTTCCCTTGGAATCCCGGGAGTCGGTGCGGTAGAAGCCCGATCCCTTGAAGACGACGCCCACGCTGTTGAACTTCTTACGCAACGACCCTTGGCATTCAGGGCAGTCGGACAGCGAGCTGTCCGTGAAAGCCTGAACGATGTCAAAGGCATGTCCGCAGTCTTTGCAGGCATAGGCATATGTGGGCACTGGTGATCCTCCTCCGGGACGAACTGCAGGTCCTGTGCTGCCAAGGCGGATTGTTCCGTCCATTAGCAGTCGCAGGGCCTGAGTGCCAATTCTATCATCCGGAGTCGAGGCCGCTACTACGGAATGTGGCGGAGTAGACAGACCTCAAACTCGGTCAAGCCGCCGCAACCAGGCGTACAACCCGGTAAGGGGTAAGTGCCTCGGCCACCGGCTTGTCGAATGATTGTGCGGGGATCGTCCCCGCGGGCAGCACTTCGTGGTCATATACGACGGCGACAGTCGGCGGACGCTGCCCGTCGGCGTCGAGCTTGTCGAGGAGCCGGTCGTAGTAACCGCCCCCTTGCCCGATACGGTTTCCGCTTTCATCGACCGCGGTGGCCGGAAGGAAGATTCCAGCCGCATCCTTGATGACGCCACTGTCGAATCGTTCGCCAATGGGCTCGTCAATCGGGGCGTAGTTCGAGCGGACAAAAGACGTTTCCGGTGTCCAATAGACCCAGCTCAGATGCCGTTCCGGTTCACAGACGGGAAGGAGGACCCGGTGCCCGGCGGCGTGGAGCGCAGCGAGCAAGGGCATTGTCGGCGGCTCGGCAGCCACGCCGACATAAGCCGCGAAAGTCGACGGATTCCCTTGGGTAACCGCATCCGCCCACAGGAGGCCATGGCGGGCAATCCCCGTTCCAGCGTCAGCACGCTGTTGCGCGGTCAAGGTGAGCCTGCGCTTGCGGTTGTCCCGGCGGATATCGTCCTTCAAAGTCATCTTTGCTCCAGTTCTTGCTGCTGTGCGGCCCGGGGATGGGCAGGAAAGGGAGCTTCACCGCTGTGCGCCCCGGGACTCTTTTGCCCAATGTCCAGCTCCTTCCGTTAGATTAGTCCGGTGACTTCCAATAGCTGCGCCGTCCGCAAGGCCGTGATCCCCGTTGCGGGGCTCGGTACCAGATTCCTGCCGGCTACAAAGGCCATGCCCAAGGAAATGCTCCCGGTGGTCGATAAGCCGGCCATCCAATACGTGGTTGAGGAAGCCGTGGGCGTCGGCCTCAACGACATCCTGATGATCACGGGACGCAACAAACGCGCATTGGAAGACCACTTTGACCGTGTCCCGGCTCTTGAAGCGACCCTTGAGGCCAAGGGAGACCTCACAAAGTTGGACGCTGTACAGGCCACGAGCGGCCTGGGCGACATCCACTATGTTCGCCAAGGCGACCCGAAGGGCTTGGGCCATGCGGTGCTGCGTGCCAAGCAGCACGTCGGCTATGAACCGTTCGCGGTTCTTCTCGGTGACGATCTGATCGACGCCCGGGACACTCTCCTCAGCGACATGATTGAGGTCCAGCAGAAGACCGGCGGATCCGTCGTAGCCCTCATTGAGGTGGAGCCCTCCCAGATCAGTTCCTATGGCTGCGCTGACATCGAGGATATCGGCGAAGACGGCTACGTCCGGATCAAGCAGCTTGTGGAAAAGCCAGCCGCAGATGAAGCTCCATCAAACCTGGCCGTGATTGGCCGCTACGTGCTTCACCCCGCCGTATTTGACGTCCTTGAGCACACCGAGCCGGGACGCGGCGGGGAAATCCAACTGACGGATGCCCTCCAGGTCCTGGCCGCCGAGGAGGGCGAAGGCCGCGGCGTGTATGGAGTGGTCTTCCGTGGCCGTCGATACGACACCGGGGACAAGCTGAGCTACCTCAAAGCCTGCGTCCAGCTGGCGTGCGACAGCGAAGATCTCGGTCCCGGTCTGCGTGAGTGGTTGCCCGGCTTCGCCGCCGGCCTCAGCAAGTAGCTCATCGTGTGGGGGTCGGCCATTTGGCCGGTGACGTTGGAGAGCGGCGACCTCATCTTGCGTCCCATTCACTACCGGGACAAGAAGGAATGGACCGAGGTCCGCTCACGCAACAGTGATTGGCTGGCGCCTTGGGAGGCCTCCAACCCGGCCCCTGGCGGTCGCCTGCCGAATTATCGGCAGATGGTGGCTTCCCTCAACTCGCAGGCTCGGCAAGCGAGTGCCCTTCCGTTCGTGATCACGGAGCGCATTCCCGGGTTCCCCGAGCCCAGGATCGTCGGGCAGCTCACGGTCTCCTCGATAATGTGGGGGTCGGCGATGACGGCCACGCTTGGTTATTGGGTCGACCAGGCGCGGGCCGGCCGCGGAATAGCTCCCACCGCGGTTGCCATGGCCACCGACCATTGCTTTGAGGCTCTGGGCCTGCACCGGATGGAGATCAACATCAGGCCCGAGAACGGGCCGAGCCTACGCGTCGTTGAGAAGCTGGGATTCCGTGACGAAGGCCGCCGTGAGCGTTTCCTCCACATCAACGGGGAATGGGCTGACCACCGAAGCTTTGCGTTGACCTCGGAAGAGGTCCCCGGCGGTTTGCTGGCCGCTTGGCTGAGACGCGGAGCCAACTAGTCGGCCAAGGTGGATGAGAGCCGGTAAATCCATTGATTTGCCGACTCTCCGACGACACACCGTGGGCAATGCGGCGGCCTCTGCGTATTTCCTTCTACGGTTTTCATTGTGGACTTCCCTCTCAGCAGCTCGGTGATATTGGTCATTGCTGTCGCGCTGTGGATTGTTTGGGTTGCGCCATACATACTGCGGAATCGTCACAACCACGTCCAAATGGCCGGTGACATCCCGGCAGATGTCATCGACGAAGACGCTCATGAACTGCAAGCCGGGGTGGTTCTGTCAATCACCCCTCGGCAGGAGAAAGCAATGGAAACCATGCAGAGCACCGCAACCGCATTGCCCGAGGTATCGGCCGGCGCCGGCGAACGGCGTGATGCTGCATCGGATGCGGCGGTCTTCAAAGTCAGATACGGGCGCTGCGCCCTTGCACTCGGCGGTCTCCTCCTGCTGTTCACGGCGGCCGTTTCAGGCGTTCTTCGCATTCTTGGCCTCGTTTCGGGTTGGCTGCCGCTGGCATCCATCGTCGGTGTGGTCGGGACCGTTTTCCTGCTTCGCCGGCTCGCCATCAGGGACCGCCGGGCGAAGATGAACAGGGCCTTCCGTAATGCAATGGGTCCCGCGGTCGAGAGCCCCCGAGAAAGTGCGCCGGCGTCGGACCGGCCTGCGACCAAGATCTTCGACGCCGAAGCCCACGCCCGTGAGGCCACCCGACTGACCGCCGTCGAGCTCCGTCAGGCCGCCCTTAACGTTGCCGTCGCCGCGGGCGACAACACAGTCCGGTTTACGGCGGAATCCAAAGAGTCTGAATGGCGGCCGGTGGACGTACCCAAACCAACATACGTCGACGCCGCCAAGGCGCCTCGACCGGCGCCCGAACCCCTCGACTTGCCTGAGGCCCCCAAGCCGCTAGGCAAGCCGACGTTGAAGCCGGCCAGCGCGCCGTCCGCGGGTCCGTCGGTCCAGGTACAGCACGGCAAGCCCCAGAGTGCCCTCAGCAACCTCGACGACGTTTTGCAGCGCCGCCGGGCATAGCCTCCCTTGACTACCGTCTGCGTCGCAGGTGGCACGGGACAGGTGGGCCGTGAAGTCGTCCGCTTGGCGCTCGACGCCGGACTCGACGTGACGGTGCTGAGCCGCCGGCCGCCGTCGGGCACGTCGACAGCCCATCACGACGGCGCCCGCTACTTTCAGGCTGACGTCACCACAGGGGCCGGGCTGGCAGAAGCCCTGCACGGGGCCGACGTCGTGATCGATTGCTTGGAAGGGCAGTTCGGGAAAGCCCTCAAGAATTTCGCCGACGGCGGCGCGCGCCTGCTCGCTGCGGCCTCCGGTGCCGGTGTCCGCAAGGCTGTTGTCCTCTCGATCATCAACTGCGACCAGAGCAACGCGGCGTTTTATGTCTCCAAGGCAGACAAAGAACGGGTCTACGAGAATTCTGCGCTTGAGACGGTTGTTGTGCGGGCCACCCAGTTCCACAGCCTCCTGACGGCGGTTTTCCAGGCCGCGGCGAAAATTCGCCTCATCCCGGTCTTCAAGGGTGCCCGCTTTCAAACGATTTCGCCTTTGGACGTGGCGTCGGAGTTGCTTGCCGAGGCCATGGGGGAACCTTCCGCTGAGCGACACCGGACACGAACCATCGGCGGACCGGACATCCGGACCATGCGTGAACTCGCTGAGATCTGGCTCAAGGCGACCGGGCGTTCTGGACGGATCGTAGAGGTGCCGTTGCCCGGAGCGATGGGCAAATATCTTCGAAACGGACTGAATTTGGTGCCAAGCCAGCGGACCGGGACAGACACGTTCGAGTCGTGGTTGGCAAAGCGCGAAGATAGTTTGTAGCCTAGGGACACTGGCAATGCACAGTTGACCAGGGGCTATAGCTCAGTTGGTAGAGCGCTTCGTTCGCATCGAAGAGGTCAGGAGTTCGAATCTCCTTAGCTCCACAGTGAAGCCCTTTGACCTGCGGAAACGTTGGGTGGGAGGACATTTCTTGTGCCGAAAATGGGGCTAACTCGACGTTTACCCGACGTTTTGGGATGAAAACCAGTGGCAGACGATGGCGATCGTTGAGGGTTGCTCTTGGAGTTCGGGTGTCCGTCGCCCTCAGCAAACTATGTCCGAGAAGCCCGTCGTAAGATGATTTGCTCCGGTCTTGGCGGACACTGACCGTCGTCGGCTCGCTTGCGAGAGGCTCGCCAAGGGCACGAGTCAGCCCCCTGTGCCGCGCTCAAGCGGGTGGGAGGATTGGGCGCGCCAGGGAGTTGCAGTCCGGTTCGATGCCGAACCTGCAGCCGCTAAACACAGCTGGCACCGGTGATTGGACAACTTATCCGAGCAGCCGACGGGAGTTGGCGGCCAGCCTGGAGGCGTTTTCGGCCGTGCAGGCACGACTCAGGGCCAATTTGCCGCCGATTCGCCCAACCGATTCGAGGACAGGCGGCCGGTGAGTTGGGCGTGATTGCTGCTGTGGTAACAGGTCTTTCGCACGTCTACCGTCGCTTGCGCTTTTTCTTACCAGCGTTCAATCGCTTCGTGGTTCTTCGAGCAGACGGCGGTATTGCTCTCGCTGTGAATTCCGGGGGTAATAGGCCTATTGCGTGGCTGAGCGCATCAAGATCCCGATGGTCTCCGAGTGGGCTGTTGTCGTAGCGCACAGATCGAATACTTCCGCGTTGATCCAACAAAACCATGAGGGCTCGATCTGACTTGATTTGGTGTTTCTTAGTTGTCCCATAAGTTGCCAGTCTGTGACTCGCGTCCGCCTGAGCCATCCCGTTTGGTTGAGTGCCGATGAAAAGCGTCGGATAACCCCAGGCACCGGCGAAGCCGACGAAAAGGCTGTGTGGCTGGCCGTCATTCTTCGTCGTGGTGATGAGGTTTTTCATCTGACGGGAGAGGTCTTCTTGAGAGTCGCCGCCGAGATTCAGCAAATCTGCGGAGAACCGGAACCATCCGGGCTTCTTCCCATCTTGTAAGAAGTCGACGAGGTTGAGCACATCGGGATGGGATTCGAAGACGGGTTTGGATGCCGGCTCTTGCACCGACCCCTCTTGGTAATAGACCCAGGCATCGAGCGGATCCGTATGCGTCATGACGCGCGTCGGGACGGCTCTGCTGCGATATCTCCGCCTATCACCGGCGGATGGACGGCGGACTCCCAAAAACTCCTCGCTGACACGGTCTGGGTCGGGTTCCACGTATAACTGTCCGGACAAGAACAGCATGAACAGATCGAGCTCATCGATGGCCCAGAACTTAAGCGAAACCTCCGACTCGGTGCGGCGGCGAAGATAAAGAAGAAACTCCGCTGGCCGGTCAAGTACCTCCGCGATGATCGCGAGATCATGCAGCGAGACAATCCATGGGAATCGATCACTCTTAATGACATTCCCGCGGACCAGTTCATCGAGTGCCGTGCCGAGGGGGCCAATGTCGTCGAGGCATACTGCAATGGATCGCACCTCTCGGACTCCGGATAAATCGAGCCAGCTCTTATCCTCGAGCCAGAGCCCACCGTTGGTGCGAATCAGTCCCTCGAGTCGAAGAGCTTGATCGGTGGCCTCGCCCACCGTGGACTTGAGGTCTCCGGTCAGGCGCTGAACGTGCCCGCCCCGCGCCTGATGCGACACACTTCGACCCTTGACCTCAACACAGACCGCGACATCCTCAATAAGGAACAGTGAATCGGACTCTGTCTGCTCGGCGATGGATGTGATTTCGACTGCCGTTGAGCCTAACTGCGTTGGGTCAACTTCAGGATTCGGCCTGAAGTATTTGAGGTTCACATGGGTGGCGTGTGCTCCGAGCAGCTTCGTCAGATACTCAACGGAAAACTGTTCGCTTACCGTCACGCGACGCTTCTCGTACCGCCGCCACCGGGTCGAGTTCTTCTTGAGTTCGGCCTCAATAACCTGCCGGAAACAATCTGTGCCGATGGGCACGTTCATGGTCACATAATTGCCGGCGTCGTCAGCGATAAGTGACGCATTCCGGAAAGGATTGTCGCCTGCCAAGAAGGACTCGATCAAGGCGACGGGGTCGCGCTCCGCGCCGAACGAGACGCTGAATCGCTCAAGTACGCGCTCTACACGATCTGCTGGAACGGATGATGCATCCGCGATCTCTGTCGCCGTGAAGCTCGCGCGCTTCCCTGGAAAGAACATGAGATCGGACCAGGCCGCTCTACCTTGCTCAACACGTTCAGGCGACTGGTCGTTCCGACCGCCGGTCTCCCACTCCTGCGCGACTTCGCCGAGTATGTCTCTCGCTGCAAAGAAGCGGTCCAAATAGACCGATTTGATGGCTTCGCGAACAGCCAAGAAATCCTCGTATGTAAAACCAAAGGCTTCGAGAAGGAGATCTCCGAGGAGCTTGCTGCTGAACAGTGCTTCATTAAGCCGATCATGAACGTGCGCATATTGCTTGAACTTCACGTTGAGCTCGTGGCCTACATATGTAGCCGCCAAGCTTGTCAGGGGGCCGAATTTCTCTGTCTCGCCGTCTGACAGAAGCATGAACTGCCCCACACTGAGCAATACTCCCGCGCGTTCGTGAAGGTCGGGAATTACTTGGGCGGGGCGCGCTGCGTTCGGGTCTGCGTCCGGCAAAACGCGCACGCCTCGTGCGAGCAGGATCAGTGCGACCAACTCGACCGCCGCGAGCCGCTGATCGGAGAGGCTCTCTCTATAACCCTCGAGCACCATCGGGGTTTCGCGAAGCCGCATCAGTTCGATGACATCAAAAGCGTCCGCATTGCGGAGCGCCTTAGTAATCGCTTTGACATTCTCGCGTATCACTTCGGGCCCGCGAGCTACAAAGTCGAGAAGTGTTTCGCCTGGGTGGAGGCTGGCAAGGGTAGCCGCCATGCTCTGAAAGGCAGACTGCATACCTTCGTCGTCGGCAGTGATAATCCGCCCGTCAGGCAGACTCTTAGCCTTCCTTGCCATGTTTGCTCTCTTCCGTTGGGTGAACGCCACATCGCGCGTTGGGTCCGTAGTCGCCTACGCCGTCATCACAGCCTAGGACGAGTGCCGAAGAAGCGTGACATAGTGAGTCGGCCGGGTGCCTAAGACAGTGCGGTCGGTCCTCATGCGGTAGCGGCGAGCATGGAGCGGCGGCGGCCTTCGGGGTCTTACAGTCAGTCAGGAGACCGGCGGAACACGATCCGCGCTGGGCGTCGAGGGTGACCCCCTGGCCCCGATCTCTAGTGAGTTTGGCCAGTCAGACCCACTGATGGCGGTTGACAAATCGGCGACGGTTTGCCAGTCCCGAAAGTCTACGGGCGCAAACAGAGCGAGCCCTGTCAGTTTGCTCCGGATTCATACGGTAGGACCACTGTCCGGTTCTTGGCTGCCAAATCGCTCAAGTGCCGCCGTAAGGTCCGGGGACTCGGTCGCCTTGGCGATGTAATGCTTTTCCGTAATCGCGGTTCCTGAATGACCGAGCTGCGCAGCAGCATGTTTGGAGCTGTATTCCTTGTCAATAAGGGTTGCCACGGACTTTCGGAAGACGTGCGGAGTCACCCATTCATAGGGCGAGCCTGCGCGCGCGTCCCGCCACTGCCTGCGGAAGTTATGAGGACTCCGCACGGTTCCGGTAGATGAGGGGAACAGCATATCCTCGGGCATAGGCTGTTCCGTCGCGTACTTGCGCTCGAGAGTATGCGCGGCGAAAGGGGGTATCTTCATCGTCCTGAAACCGGCTTTTGTCTTGGGATGGTCCTGCCGGTAGGCGCTTTGCCCCCTTTCCATCACAACCGTTCCAGAGATTGTGATGGTTGGTGGCTTTGCCTCCAGGTCGACGTCTTGCCACCGGATAGCTAGGACCTCGCCAATGCGGGCACCGGTTGCGAGGAAGATGTCCAGCACATCAAGCAGATCTGTTGTCCGGGGCCGCCCCTTTTGGGCAGGGTCGTTCTGCCAGTCGCGGATGATCGTGCGGAGCTTCTGAACGTCCTTGACAGAGAGGGCTTTGACGTTCTTCGTTGCGACCTTGATGGGTCCGACGTCACGGATCGGATTGCTGTGGAGGGCATCGTGTCTTACGGCCAGCCCGATGATTCCTGTGAGAACGATCTTTGAGTGTCGCGCGGTGGCCGGATGGTCAACGGCCACGCTTTTCAAGAATCGGTCGAGGCGGCCGGTTGTCAGTTCGTTCAGTCGCAGCCCTGATAACGCAGGTGCTATTACACGCTTGTAGGTGTCCTTGTAGCCGTCGATCGTCCGCCGACCGGCGCGGCCGCTGCTTTCGATTTCGGCGAACCACAAGGCGCTGAGCTCCGACAGCCGCATGCTGCGGTTGATCTCGGATTTGATCGGGGTCTGCCGGTCCTTGAGCATGGTCACGAGAGCCCGTTCTGCAGCAGCGCCGGTGTCTCCCCAGGCTTCAGCAGCCCGAGTTATTCCGTCTGTGTCGCGGTATCTGGCAGTAGCCCGCCACCTGCCGCCTGGGACCTTTTGGCGGCGGATTTTGCCCCAGGTACCGAGTGGAAGCGGTGGTCGCGGGGACATCTAAGCTTCCAAGCGGGAGGACAACCACGAGTTGAAGTCGCTACGGCTGATCCGGAGATGTCGGCCGATTCGGTAGGCCCGTGGGCCGAGGTGCTTCACGCGCCACTGGTAAAAGGTCTGCTCAGGAATCTGCAACTGGGTGCAGATGTCCTTCGGGGTCAGCCATTGTTCTTCGGCAGCTTCCGATGTCATGCTGCGTTCTGGCGTCGTTGTCATCTGTATCTCCGTCGTGTCCGCGGGTTGATCGCTGGCGGAAGGGCCCGCCGTGTTTCCTCGTTCATGGGAGCGGACGGGATAGGCGGCATGACGGTGTTGTGGAAGCTCGCGCCCAGGTCATTGATCTGACCCTGGACTCGTTCGGGGGAGGCATCAAACTCCCCGGAGGATCGTTGCACCAGACCGACCCGATGCAGCAAATTGAGATGGCGGCGGATGGTGGACGACGAAGTCTGCAGTCCAGTCGATATTTCCGTGCATGTGGCCGGTCCGTTTCTGACTAGGAACCGGACGATCTGGCTTCGCGTTTTGTTCATCAGGATGTTCGACATGGAGACCAACTGCCAGAGTATCAATGACGGTTTTGCTGTAGACGGGTCTACAGCAGCAGGGTACGCCGTGGGAAGTCTTGATGGAAGAGATACGCAGTAAGCACCATTTTTGATTGCCCGGGCATGCCACCCACGGAATACTGGGACGCAGCAAGACTCCGGTTCGAGCGGGGCCGGTCGGCGCAGACAGCTGACGATGAGGAGTGGGTAATGCGGGAAGATGGGGCACGACGTGGCGACTCGTTGTCTCCCCAGGCGCAACTTGCCCGCCGTCTGAATCTGTTGCTCGACGTCGTCGTTGCCGAGCGCGGGCATCCGGTGACTTTCAAGGAAGTTCAGACGGAACTGGCCGCCAGAGGCATCAAACTCTCCCGCGCCCGCTGGTTCTACATGAAGGAAGGATCCGGTCGACTGGTGACAGACCCGGTCCTTTTGACCGGCCTGTGCGACATCTTCAATGTCGATGCCTCTTATTTGGTCGGCGGTGACGACGCGCTGCCGGATCGCATCGACTCGCAGCTTGAGTTCGTCAAGTCTTTGCGTGCCTCCCGGGTCAAGTCTTTTGCTGCCCGGACCTTGGGGGATGTGTCACCGGAAACGCTGCGCGCCATCTCGGAGTTCCTCAACAAGGACATTGGCCTCCATCCTGAAGGGGAACGCGCTGCGGCTACTCCTCCAGCAGATACTGAAGATGAGCCGCCAGTAGTTCCTTGATCCGCTCAGGGTTGGCTGAGTAGCGCGGTGAACGGCCGTGCCTCCGGCCGGGTTCAACATCGACGACGATCGCCCCCGACTCTTCGAGAGCCAGCAGGTGCTTGGCCACGCTGGGTTCGCCGGCGCTCACTGCGTCCACAATGTCTCCGCGGGTTGCCGGGCCGTGCGCTGAAAGGTACCGGAGGATCTCATTCCGGGATCTGTTGCCGAATGTCGCGACGGCAGCCTCGACGTCGGCCGACCAGGCGTCGTCGTGAGGCTGCGTAATCCGTGGCATGGATCCATTCTGGTCGAACTTATGCGAAAAAGTAAGTCTTGCAGTCTTGACGATACTTTAACTATTCTTGACAATAGTTTGTATAGCTTTATTGCGATTGTGGGTGGTGTCGCTTGCAGACTGCTACCCGTAGGTCCCGGGGGAGCCCGCGGCAGAGTTACTGGAATCTGTTTGTCTAAGCGGTGAAGACCATGAGTCTCGATGCCAGGGCGAATCAAGCCCAACAGAAGCAACCACCAACAACCACTATTGATGTATCTCTGAACAGGCCACCCGACCCTGTTCAGATCCCGGTTGACCAGATCATGGTGGCAGTTGAGGGAGTGCGGCGGTATGTCGTTTCCCACCTGTCCCGGATCGGCCGGGCGTGCGACGTCGACGACGTCATGCAAGACATCCGGGTGGCTGTATGGGACGGAGTCGCCCGCGGCCACTACCGCCAGTTCCCCGGCGTCCGCTTTGAGGCGTGGGTGCAGGGCGTGACTGCCAATGTGTGCGCGGCGCATATTCGTCACGAGCTATCCCACCAGACGCTACCGCTCCTGGTAGAACCGGGCGACGACGGCCCGACCCCGTCGAACGGGCTCGCGGTCTTGGGGCTCGACCGGAGCGGGGATAGAGGCGCCGAAGGGGTTGTCGACCAGGAGTGGGCGCGAACAATTGTCGCCCTCACCCACGCCAGCGTGCATGAGGGGATTTGGGAACTTGCCTTAGACAGCCTCAACAGTCCTCGGCGGTACGGACCGCCGTCGTCACAGGACCGACGTAGATGGCATGCGGTGACAGTGGTGCGCCAGACGGCGCGGACTGTTCAAAGGGCTCTGGAGGTTGAGCCTTCTGAGTTACAAAGCATCGACGACGTCTGCCAGCACGCTGCTGAATGCTTGCCGACTACGGTGCTGCGCCGAGTCGCAGCAGAAATTGTTCGTCGCGATGTTCATGGGCCGGAGAGAAACCGAGCCCTGCAATCCTTGGCCGTCGAGCTAGGAGTTACCGATCGCTATCTGGCTGTGCAAATCGGTTTCGCTCGGCGGCTGTATCAGGCGTCGTGGAGGATTCTCCGGAATGGAATGGCGCCCGCCTGCTGAGTCATGTCGTGAGGCCGTGCTGCTCGCAATGAAAGCGACGAGGAGGCAGACATGGGGCTGTTGCGGAGGGGTATCCTGCTGGGTTCAGTGAAACGGCGGTCCTGGTGGATCGGCGTCCTGGCAATTCTGAGCGTAGCGGGGGCAATGTTCATTCTTGCGCGTCCCTCAGGTGGGACTCGAACGGAGCCCATTCCGGCTTCGACGGCGGGCCCGGCACCCACTGGACCGGCGACGTCATCGACCTTCTCCCCGGTCGCATCGCCGACCGCAGCTTCCGCGTTGGAGACTCCACCCGCGATCGGCGAACCGCGCACGACGGACTATCGCAGACTCGCTGGCGCGGCAGCGATGGCGATTTACACCTGGGACACGCGAACGGCGTCGTACTCCGAGGTCTACTCCCGGCTCCGAGACTGGTGGGACGTTCTGCCGGACGGGTCCAACCCCCTAACGGTGTTTGTACAGGAGTTCGAAGCGACCGGCGTCAACGCGGGAACCTACGCAACCTTGGCGGGGGAGCAGGCGCGCCGTTCGGCGACGATCCGGTCTCTTGTGTGCGACGACGAGCTGGCCAAGGTGCGCGACCACCCGGCGCCCTGGGTAGGCCTCCACGTCTGCACAGCCACTCTGAGCGTTGTGGATCAATCGAACTCGGACCGCAACTCCTATGCGGCTCCCGTGAGCGTCATGGTGAATTGTCCACCGGCCAGTACAGCCCCGATCGATCATTGTGTTGTCGTTGGCTTCTACGCGATCCCGAGCAGGATCGTCTACTGATGCCTGCCCCCGCGGTTCTGGCCGGCTTGGCGAAGCGCCGGGCTATTCTGCGGGCATCGACGGCTGTGGTTATGGCAGTGACCCTGATCTGTGCCTTTGCGTTTTGCGCTGGAGTGGCAGTGTTTGCCGCCAACTCGGCGACCACCGCTGGCACTTGCTCGTTCGGTGCGATGGCCGATGACCGCCCGCCCGCGGATGGAATCGGTGGTCTCGAGATTCAGCCACACGGCCAGGCTCCGACCACCCTAACTTCGGGACAGGTGTCGGTCGCCCGGATCTACGTTGCCGTCGGAAAGCAAATGGGAGTGCCGAGGGACGGCCAAATCATCGCGATCATGATGGCCCTCCAGGAATCCGGACTAAGAGTCCTGGCGAACACGAGCGTTCCCGCTTCGCTCCTGATTCGGCACGACGGCGTCGGCAGCGATCACGATTCCGTTGGCACCGCTCAGCAACGTCCAACCGCCGGATGGGGGACCATTGAACAATTGATGGACCCCACCTACAACGCGCGCGCCTTCTACGGCGGACCGGGCGGTCCGAACCACGGCAGCCCGCCCGGGCTGCTTGATGTCCCCACTTGGCAGTCCATGGACAAGGGCGAGGCTGCCCAAGCTGTCCAAGTGTCGGCCTTTCCCGAGCTCTACGCGCGCTGGGAACCTGAAGCAACAGCCATCGTTGACGCGCTCGAAGGTGGTACTCCACCAGCTTCTTGCGACAGCTCGCCTTACGGGTCGGCGGCCCCGGTCATGCCGACGAATCTGAGCCAGATCCGGAAGGAGATCCTGTACTTCGCTCAGGAAGGGTTAGGCGGGGCGTACGTGTGGGGTGGAACGGCGTTCAAAGCGTGGGACTGTTCTGGCTACGTCCAATGGATCTATAAGCAGGTGGGAATCGACCTCCCACGTGTAGATCAGTGGACCGTTGGGCGTCAAACTGACAATCCGCAGCCTGGGGACCTAGTGGTGCAGAACCCGCAGGGACCCAACAACTGGGGACACGTCGGCATTTACGCCGGTGATGGCACGATGTATAGCGCTCTTAACCCAGCTGTTGGGACTTTGTTGCACCCTGTCGATTGGAACTCGGGGACCGCGTATTTTGATTTGGTTCCGTAGGCATATCCTCGGGACAGTGCTGAGACTCAGCAATCATTGGGAGTCACGACTTTGAGGTGTGGCTAACCCAGAAGGCTGACGGTCAACGCCGTTTTCCGCCAAAACGAAAAGTCAGGCGAGGAAGCAGCCGCACTGTTATGCGTCCTCGGCTATTCAAAGTGAGTGGCCCGATCCTCTCGGATACCGAACCGCCTGATTTTGAGAGGTTGAGAGCGGACCGTTTTCCAAGCCGGATTTTCTTGCGGAATATGAAGCCCATCGAGCTCTCCTTATGAGTTCCAGTGGTAGTGGCCATTTTTGTCCGGGCCTTTGCCTCCGCAGGTGTAAACATTTCCCGCGGCGGAAATTCCTTGCATTCCAACGTCGGCGTTCGGGCAGAAAGCGCCAGGGATCACCCCTTGCACCAGGTTTGTTGCTGGAGCTGGAGCCGGAGGGGCTGCTGGGGCAGCGGGTACTGCGGCAGGTGGCGCCACTGGGGCTGGGGGTGCTGCCGGGACGACGGGTGCCGCAGGCACTGCGGGTGCAACGGCGGGTGTACTTGGCTCGGTGGCGATGGCTTGTGTCGAGGAAGGTGTTGGTGTCGGAGTGGGCAACGCAGTTGGTGTAACGGCCGCGCTCGAGGTGGGAGTATCTGAAGGCGATGGGCTCGGGCTTGCCAAAGTTGAAGTCGGAGCCGTGGAGGGCTGGCTTGAGGTGGAAGGCTGCACATGCGAAGTCGGCGCAACGGGAGTGGCAGCGACGGCTCCGCTCATAGCGACGAAACCGATGACCAGGCTACCCACAAATGCCGCCAGGCCTAACTTGCGGCTCGGAAGATGGGCCCAGGATCGCCGTCCAGTGACCATGGTGTACAAAGCCGTCACGAGGAGCAAAAGGAAAAGGAGCAGGACCCATACTGCGGGGGCGCCTGTTGTAAAAGTCAAAATAAGCAGCAGCAGCGTAACGGCCAAGCCCACCTGTGTGGAGCGGCCAAGAGATCGAATGGTTTTCAAACTATTCCCCAATATTTATGAGAGCCGGGCATGCGCCGCTCGCGATAGACAAGTCCACTCATTAGTACAGGATATAAGTGGCATTTGGAATGCATGAAAAGAAATCGCCTCGTCATGTCGCTCCACGCCGTCGCCTCCATGAAGTCGTGAGCCCAAGCAGCTCATTCCTCTGGAAGACGACGGACGGAGCACTCAATGTTGTTGGCGGCGGTAGACCCCGGGATCACCCCGAACCCTAACTTTCCTTTTCTTGCCTCGTTGAAGGAGATCGGTGGGGGCATTCTCGTCGGTGCCTTCATCGTGATCGCCATTGTCGCGATCGTTGGGGCAGCAATGCTCCTGGCGGGCAAGTTGAGCCAGTCGTCCCGTCTGGCTTCGGGCGGCGGTATGATTTTGCTCTGGACCGGGCCGGTGGCGGCGATCCTGGGCGGGATCAACGGCTACATTCTCTGGTCCCAGTCGGCGTTCCCACTCGGATTTTAGGCCGTGTTGTCATGCCGGTTCAGTGTGACCTGAACGGATGGTGGCCGCCCGGCTGCGGTCTTGTCTCCCAGGCGAACGACGGCGTCATGGGCTCGGTCACGTCCCTCTTTGCCGAGATTCTCCAGAACATCGCGTCGTGGATTTGGTCATTCATCACGGGAGCATTCAGCGTCTCGAAAGTGGATGACTCGCAGTGGACGGCTGTCGAGGGCTTGACGAACTGGTGGGTCATCGTAATGATGACCCCGCTCGTCGTCGCGATGATCCTCCAGCTCGTTTCCGGGCTGATCAGCCAGCAGCCCCGCCGCCTGGTGAGGGCCCTGGTCGGTGGCGCAGTCGCCCTTCCGATGGTCGCCGGTGCGGTCTACCTGGCCCGGCAGCTTACGAAGGTGAGTGATTCAGCTTCCGAGGCGCTCCTCGCCTCGATGGGATCTGATCCCTACGTGCTGTTCATGCGGCTTTTCGGTTTCGAGCGCGCGCCGGCGGGATCAGGCCGGGACTGGAATATCGTCTCCCTCTCTCCAGGTTCGGGAAATGGCGCGGCTGGCGGGGTGATCGTGACGGCGATGGCCGTCGTCGTGGTCTGGATTTTGGCGTTCATCCTGATGTGTTCGATGATCTTCAGGTCGTTCGCGCTCATCGTTCTGGCCGCCGTCGCCCCGGTCGCTCTCATGCTGATGCCTTGGGAGAAGACCAGATCGTGGGGGCGGCGGTGGTGCGAGATCGTCGTCGCGCTGCTCCTGGCCAAGCCCCTGGCCGCGACCGTTTTGGCAGTTGCTATCAAACTCTTCGCCGAGTCGAAGTCGTTCGCCGGACTGGCTGCCGGCATGGTCGGAATGGCGCTTGCCTGCGGTGCCCCGCTGATGGCATTGAAGCTGGTCAGCTTCGCAGGAGGCGAGCTCGCTGCGGCCGCCCAGACCGCCGGAGGAGGGCATGTCCTCTCGCGGAGCACCGGTTTTACCGCCCGGCAAATCAGCCGGCAGACCGGCGGCCGATTCACGCTCGCGGCGATGGCCAGCCGCTCGGCGATAACCCGGCCGATCCCGTCGAGCCGCCCGCAGAATCCGCCACAGGTATTGCCGCCAAGAGAGCCGCGGCCGGGGACAGTTTCGGAGGCTAAGCCGTCGCGGAGTCCCGGTGGGAAACCAGCAGCAATGCTCGAGGCCGCGCCGTCGGCTCCGGATCAAACATCCCATCGGGCGCAAAGTGTTGGCGGGCAGCGGCGATCGAATTCGGGGTCACCGACAGCGGGGCCGGTTTCCCGCACCGTTGACGATCCGCCTCTTCCTTCAGCGTCGCATCCCTCGCCGGTTCCCAAGGCCTCTCCATCCATAGCGCCTACGTCGCCACATTTGCCCCGCTCACAAACGGTCACGCAGCCCTCGAAGGACGGTGATTCCCGTGTCTGAAAATTCACGCACGCTCAAGCCTGTGAAGTTTCCGCGCTACGAGCGTCGAGGCTTGTTCATGGGTTTGAGGTGGTACCAGCTGCTGTGGCTGGCGGCCGGGGTTCTCGTCGCGAGCGTGGCATCTGCAATCGACGGCCCGGGTGGCCTGTTCGCTTCCGGGCCGTTGTGGTTGGCCATGATGCTCCTCGGATTGTTGCAATATTCGCGGATTCCGTATCCGGTATGGGCCAGCCACGCTGTCCTGTTCTTTTATCGAGCCGTTGTCAAACAGACAAGGTTTCTCGTCAGGCCGGAGCGGGCGGCCTTGGCTGGTCGGCTGGCGCTTCCGGGTGGATTGGGGAATCTGCAGCTGCGCCGGACGGTGCGTGGCGAGTCCTTCATCGTGGACGCCCGCGGTAGGGAGGCGATAGCGGTGCTGCGCTGCAGCACCCGGTCGTTCGCACTCTTGGATACCGATGACAAAGCGTGGGCAGTGCAGGCCTGGTCGCGCGTGCAAGCCGGCATGGCCCAACGAACAAGCGTCGCGCGGATCGCCGTCCAGGACTACACCGTTCCCTATCCCTCGACCGCCCTCCGGGACTTCTATGACCGCGCCGTGGAACCGATCGGCGACGGTGAGCTGAGCTGGGGCCGACGGGCGTACGAGGATCTGATCTCGGCGGCAGGCTCAGCCATGAGTCACGACCTCCTGGTAGCCCTGGTGATAGACACAGCCAAGGCCCGACGCCGGATCAAGGAATCCGGCGGGGGAATCGTCGGCACCGAAAGAGTGCTCCGCCTGGAAGTCGAGACTCTGACAACCGGGCTGGGGACGCATGGCGTCAGAGTCGAGGAATGGCTCCCCGAGGACGGACTCCTTCATGTTGTTCGTGGTGCCTTTGATCCGGCCGCGCTTGCGTCACCATCGGACCAGCGCTCACAAGAAGCTACCGCTGGCCCGATGGCCGTTGAGGAGCACTGGACCTACGTCCGGACGGATACGGGTCTTCATCAAACGTTCTGGGTAGCTGAGTGGCCGCGGCAAAAGGTCTTCCCGGGTTTCCTGCATCCACTGATCTACGTCGGCGACTTCCGCCACACCGTGACCGAGGTGATTAGGGCCGTGCCCACGACCGAGGCATTGAGGGACATCCGTTCCGCCCAGGAAGCCCACGAAACCCGGCGGCGGATCAATACACGGTTCGACAGGCCACTCACCCGCGAGCAGCGAGCCGAGGAGGAAGAAGTGGCCCAGCGAGAGGAAGAGATCGTCGCCGGCCACGGGGACGTGCGCCCGGCAGCGTACGTCACGATTACGGCGGCCACGCTCGAGGACTTGGCAATGTACAGACAGGAACTTGAGTCGGCGGCCGCTGGTGCGTTCGTTGAGTTGCGGTTGCTGGCCGGGCAGCAGTGGGCTGCGTTTGTCACCGGGGCTCTTCCATTCGGGAGAGGGCTGCGATGACGCGGACTGTCCAGAGTGTTCAGTACCTGCCGTCGGGCGGGAGCCGTCGTTTGCGGAAAGAACGACGGCGGGGCGACGCCAACACGGGCGGCCGGCCCTTTGTTTCTGGTCTCCAAAAGATGAGTGAGGCAGCCGGTGAACGCCTCGACGGTGCCTCGCCGGGTGGGGACTGGGGGAGCCGGGAACCAAACTCCCTGCGGGGCCCGCATCGCTTGCGGCCAGCACCTCACCGCGCTTCCACGCTGACCTTTGCAGCGGCATATCCATTCATCACGGAGTCGGGCCTCGGACACGAGGGGACGTACATCGGCACGGACGTCTTCGGATCTGGAGCCTTTTCCTACGATCCGTGGATTCTCTATGACAAGGGCGTTATCAGTGGCCCGTCGATCGTTGTCATCGGTACCGTAGGCACTGGCAAGTCCATGTGCGGTAAGTCTTTGGTGGCCCGCTCGATCACGCTGGGGCGCAAGGCCGCCGTGGCGTCTGACCCCAAGGGCGAATGGGTTGCCGTGGCCAAAGCTGTTGGCGGCAAAGTCATTTCCGTCGGCCCCGGTAGGGCGGCGCGTGTTAACCCGCTCGACGCCGGACCACGCTCCAGCGCCCTGACAGAGGCGCAATGGCAGGCCGTGGTGCGCCAACGTCGCCGCTACCTGCTGGTGGCGCTGGTCTCGCTCATGCGGCAGGGCATGCCGCTGCGCCCCGTGGAGCACACAGCGCTTGATATGGCACTCATGGAGACGGTGGCGCAGAACTCGAACCCGACCCTCCCCATGGTCCTGGACCACCTGCTGAACCCCTCGAAGGAAACCCTCGGTCTCGTGGGCAGGGACGGCGGAACCGCCGTCAGCCACTCGCTGCGGCGTACGGTGTCCGGCGACTTGGAGGGCATGTTCGATGCCCCTTCAACCGTCGCCTTCGACGCCGACGCGCCCATGATGGTGATGGACACGTCCGCACTGATCGGCGCTTCCGAGCAGGCGCTGTCACTCGCCGCAGCGTGCGGCGCTACGTGGCTGGAGGCAGCAGTTACCAATCCCGACGGCGGCAAGCGGCTGGTGGTCTACGACGAGGGTTGGCGGATGCTCGCGGACCCTTACATGCTGGCCAAGATGAGCGAGCAGTGGCGACTGGCCCGCACCTACGGGATAGCGAACCTGCTCATCATGCACAAGGTGGCCGATCTCAACGAGATCGGCGACAGCACCAGCGGACACCGCCAGAAAGCCCTTGGGCTCCTCACTGAGGCCGACACCCGGATCATCTACCGGCAAAAGCACGATGCCATGCGCCTGACCAAGGAAGCCCTCGGCCTGACCGAAGCCGAATGCGAACACGTGGAGGACCTTGCCAAAGGCGTAGGGCTCTGGAAGGTCGGCAACCGCTCCTTCATCGTTGCCAACCGCGTCACCACGGACGAGCTGGAAGTCTTCGGCACCGACGACCGGATGATCTGATGTTCACCCACTCCCGGGCAGGAAACACCAGCCCACTCATCACCGCCGGACTCATCACACTCTCCGGGCTCGTTAGCTTCTCCTTCCTGGTCCAAGGCGCCGCGCGCCTCCTCGTCACGTGGCGGTGCGGCACCACGCCGCCGTCGCCCCCAAACCCGGCGGCCGCCGTCGGACTCTTCACTGGCCGGATCGATTGGATCGTGCGCCGAACTCCCGACTGCGACGTCGGCACCGGAGATGTCTGGTGGCTGGTCGCCCCGGTACTGGTTCTGGTTGCTGCGCTCGCGGTGAGTGGGGTCTTGGCCTGGCGAAGATGGAAGCAATCAGGGTCGTGGCTGCGGCAGGAAATCCTGAACCGCGACGGCATCGCGCGCCGCTCGGAGATTCTGCACGATTTCGGTGCGAGAGCCGTCCGTAAGCGCGGGAAGTTCACCCGTCCCGGACTGAGCAACCCGACCGTTCAGGACGTGTCCTGGACACTCGGCCGCTCACGGGGAATTACGATTCACGTCTCCACGGAAGAATCCATGGTCATCCAAGGGGCGCCCCGCTCCGGCAAAGGACTGTACGTGGTGATCAATGCGATCCTCGACGCACCCGGTGCCGTGGTGACCACGTCCACGCGCGCGGACAATCTCGTGGTGACTATGAAGGCCCGTTCCGCGGAGGACCGGCCTGTGACCGTGTTCGATCCGCAGGGTATGTCAGGACTGGCCTCGACGCTTCGGTGGTCGCCGGTCCGCGGCTGTCAGGACCCAGACATCGCAACGCGCCGGGCCCTGGTTATCACCGCCGACACGGAGATGAAAGGTGAGAACGCTGCGTGGCAGAAACGGTCCCTGATCGTCTTGCAGTGTCTGCTTCACGCGGCGGCGTTGTCCGGGGAGGGTGTCCGCGCCTTTAGGCGTTGGTCCTCGAACCCGGTGCTCGCCCGTGAAGCGATAGAGGTTCTGAGCGGCCCTGGGGCCGCACTTGGGTGGCAGGCCGACCTGATGGGCATCCTCGAAGACGACCCCAGAAACACCTCGAACTCCTGGATCGGTGTCTCGGCAGCCGTGACGCCGCTATCGTCGCCCAAAGTCCTGGCCGCACTGGACCCGCAGGACGAATCGGAAGAGTTCGACCCGAAACAATTCATTCGGGACCGCGGAACGCTCTATCTGATCGGTACACGGGCAGGGGCCGCCGCGGCAGGGCCGTACCTTTCCGCTCTGATTGACGACATCGACAACGCCGCCCGCGAAATGGCATTCGTCTCGCCCGGAGGCAGGCTCGATCCGCCCTTGTCTTTGATCCTCGACGAAATCGCCAACCTTGCGCCGTGGCCCGGACTGCCCATTGCCCTTTCGGATGGCGGCGGAATCGGCATCTCAACCCTTGTCGTGCTCCAGTCGCTGTCCCAGGCCCGGACCGGGTGGTCCATCGACGAAGCAGCGACGATCTGGGACTCGGCCATCATCAAGGTGATCTTCGGCGGCGGCTCCGACGAACGCGACCTCCGCTCGCTCGCCGGACTGCTGGGGGAGCGGAGCCTCACGCTGACCACGCGGTCATGGTCCTCGCAAGGACGCCAGGACGGCGAACAAATCCGCGAGAGCCCCGTCATCGCCCTGGATGAGATTCGCCGGTTGCCGGTCGGCACGGCCCTCATGTTGGGCCGGCGTACCCGACCGATCCTGCTGGACCTGCGCGAATGGCACAAACGCAAGGACGCCGCCGAACTCGGACGCTCAAAATTGGAAACCGAACGCGCCCTGACCGAAGGACACCGACAACGCCAACAGACAGCCGAAGGAACCAACGATGGGGAACTATGACGACGTCGAGCACTTCGACATTCCCTCAGCAGGAGCGGACGACGATGAGCTGACGGCGGAACTCTTCCGCTCAGCCTTCCGCGCCACGGGCGGATCCCCCGGAACGACTCACCGCTGGCGGAACATGAGTGCGCAACAGGCCGAAAGCGTCTGGGCTTCGCTTGCGGCCTGGGTGAGGTGGCTCGTCGCGACCTATCAGCTCACGACGTCGGTGGTGCCGGATTGCTGGTGGCGCCACTCCGAGATCGTCGCCGAGCTCTATGCCCTGCAGCGGGCAGAGCAGGTCTCCTACGCTACCGACGATGCCGGTTTCGGCCCCTTAGCTTTTCACGAAAGGCTGCCACACGCCGTCGAACGCCTCCGGAACCACACCCGAACGGCCGGCTGTGTCGGGCTACAAACGCACAAAGAACCCGCCCCGAGGCTCCTCACCGTTGAGGATCCGGAGTTGCTGAAGTGGCAGGTCGCCCACCATCAGCCAGGGGTTGAGCTCTGAAGTCATGCCGTGAGCCCGGCATCGGGACATGAACAGATATCCGCGTTTGCGGACTTCAAGAAGCATGGAGGTGGCCATCGTGGCTCCCAGAGGTGAGAGCGCTCCCCGTTCAAAGCGGCCGGACGCTGGTGCGGTCAGACCCGCTACGTCGGGGCTGACACCGGAAGAGCGCATCGCGGTACTCACGGACGGTCTACACACGATCCTGGAAAAGGCCGTCGAATCGCCCTCGCATTGGCAGGTCCTGTTGGACGCTTCGGCCACACTCTGGCGATACTCCGGCGGAAACGTCGCTTTGCTGATGATGCAGATGGCACAGCGCGGCACCGAGGAGCCCACGCTCGTGGCCGGGTTCAGGGAATGGGAACACCACGGGCGTTCAGTTCTGAAAGGCGAACACGCACTGTGGGTGATCGCCCCGCGCACGGCACGCATGCAGGAGTTCACGCGACCCGACGGGACCCGACAGCGGATCCGTGTAGGCGAGAAGCCTCCCACGGGCGCCGCCGATGAGGGGAAAAAGACCGTCATCACAGGCTGGCGCGGGCAAGCCGTCTTTGATGTCTCGCAGACTCAAGGGACTCCGCTGCTGGTGCCGCGGGAGGTGGCTCGACCCGGCGTCGTCGCCTCGGAGCTCTTTGACTCGCTGGCTGAGGTCGCAGACAAGCATGGCTTCGAGGTCCACGTCGATGACGCCCAGTACGGGCTGACCAGCGGCTACACGGATTTCGCCAAGCACCGGGTCCAGGTGGGTGCGTGGCTGAGCACCGAGGAGCGCACCGCGGTGCTCGCTCACGAGCTTGGGCATGTACTGCTGCACGGCCCGGACGACGACGTCGGACGCCTTTACGGCAGCAGCGCGGACCACCGCGGGCTGGCCGAAGTCGAAGCGGAATCGGTCGCCTACACGGTTCTGCGGGCGCACGGGATTGACCGCGGATCCCAGTCGGCGTCGTACCTGGCCGGATGGGCAGACGCCGTGATCGAGACAGAGACCGGTGCATCGGGGTGGGATGCGGGCAGCAGAATGCCTGTCTCCCGCGTTGACATCGCCAAGTCCGTGCTCGGACGAGTCACAGCAGCAACGAAGGGAATCCTCGAAGAGACCCAGCCGACCGGATTCGGTGGCAAACTTCCCGCCGTCGGCGCGGGCCCCCGGCTCGCCGAACCGGTGTCCTACGTCGGCGTTGGGCTGCCCGGGCCGCGTTTGGAAGGGCCTGTGATCGCGGGTCCTGGAGTTTGACTCCACTTATTTGTCCGGCGGGAGAGTCCCGCCGGCAGCGGAAAGGACAGGACCAATGAGCACCAAAATCCCGATCAGCATCGCCGGCAACCTCGTGGCCAACCCTGAGCTCACCTACGGCGAGTCCGGAGTGGCCCACGCCAAGCTGCGCGTCGCTGTTAACCAGCGAATCCAGGGAACGGACGGGACCTGGGAAGACGGCGAACCCGTCTTCCACAACGTTTCGGCCTTCCGCGCACTCGCAGAGAATGCATCGAACTCACTGAAGAAGGGCGACCCCGTTACTGTGGCGGGGGAACTTGAATTCCGGTCCTACGAGAAGGACGGCGAGAAGCGCGAGGCCCGCCGCATCGTCGCCGACACGATCGGGCCGGACCTCCGCTTCGGTACCACCTCCTACCAGAGGTCGGCTCACACGGCAGTTGGTGGGCCGGATGCTGGAGTTCATGCCGCCCCGGAAGTTTCGGCTGCTGCCGAGGCCGCCGCGCCCGTCTACAACCTTGCGACGAAGAGCCCGGCGGTGGTGCCCCCTTTCGGGGCGGCCGCGGGGAATGAGATGAGTTATTAGGGAGACCCCTTTTCCACCTTCATATGTGGATCCCATCCGATGTGCCTTCTTGGCACATCGGATCCTTTTTCTCGATTCTTGTCGCAGAATTGCACGGGACACTGATGGCATGCGGTTGCCTCTGGCCTTCAACACTTGGTGGCGGCATTCCGTGATGGATCGGTATCACAAATCCCAGGACTTGAGTCACTCTGCATGGGCGGTTTGTGAGGCTCTTAGATAGCGCGACACGTGACCCAGGGCCTCGAAGATGCCCGCTGATTGTCCGGGCAGACTAGTCTTTCCCGGTGAAGGAAATTAGGCACTGGCTGCAACACACTGGCATCAAGGTATTCTTCTGGATCGCCCTCATCATCGTAGCGATCCTCGTTGGCTACAGTTACACAGTCCCCACTACTGTGCCCGCTCCGGGCGAGCTGCAGACAACTCCCCTCCCATGGCTTGCGGACTTGTGCATGGCCTATATCGGCGCGTACTTCTTCCACTACCTCGTGGTCGTCCTGCCCGGGAGAAGCAGGTTGGAAAGCCGCCTGAAAACACTTCAGACACCACTCACGACCATTGCCTTTAACGGCTTGGATATGATCCGAGAACTTGAGCGCATTGCCCAATGTCCACATCGTCGCGTCACCGAGAAGCATCTAGGAATCGTCCTGAGGCAGCTGAGCTACAACGACCAGATCCGAACTCACCTCACCAAGCGTATGGATGAGGCAAAAGCGGCCTACCTTGCCGTCGTTCCATATGCTGCCGACCTGCCATTGGACCTACAAGAACGCCTCCAGGATGAGAACCAGCACTTCTCCCACCAAGCATTTGACCTGGAACCGGACAAACGTGCACAGTACGTCCACCTAACCGGGCTGCGGGTGTTAACGCCAACCCAAAACAGGGCCATTAGTGCCAGTTGAAAACAGGGCCACTGGTTGTTCGTTCTATTGTGCCGTAGTGGCCGTGGGCTGGTGTTTTCTGAGCCGGTAGCTGTTGCCTTTGAGGCTGATGACGTCGGCGTGGTGGACGATCCGGTCGATCATGGCCGAGGCGATGGTCAGGTCCCCGAAGACGTCGCCCCAGCGGGCGAAGGGCAGGTTGGACGTCAGAATCATGGACGCGTGTTCATAGCGGCTGGAGACGAGCTGAAAGAACAGGTTCGCGGCGTCCTGATCAAACGGGATATAGCCGACTTCATCGACCACCAGGAGACTGTAGCGGCGTAGTTTGAGCAGTTCCTGGGCGAGTTTCCCGCAGGAATGAGCCTCCTGCAGCCGGGCGACCCAGCCCGTTGCGGAGTCGAAGAGGACCCGGTGCCCGGCTTTGGCCGCTTTGATGCCGATCCCGACCGCGAGGTGGGTTTTGCCGGTGCCGGGTGGCCCGAGCAGGACCACGTTCTTGGCTTCGGAGAGGAATGCGCCGGTGCCCAGATGGGCGATGAGGTTCCGGTCCACGGAGGGCTGGTGGTCGAAGTTGAACTCCTCGAGGTCCTTGTGCGCGGGGAACCTGGCGGCCTTGATCCGGGTCGCCGCGCCGGAGGCTTCGCGTTCGGAGACTTCACGGGAGAGAACGGCGGCCAGGTATTCCTCGTGCGACCAGCCGGAGTCCCGGGCCTGGTCCCCGAGGCGGCGGAACCCGTCGCTGATCCGGGGTGCGCGCAGAGCCCGAGCGTAGTACTCGATCTGTGAGGGTGTCCCGCTCATGACGCCACCTCCAGCAGCACGGCCGGGTCCTGGCCGAGGTCGATGCCGAAGATCTCGTCGTAGGCGGCGAGATCCCGGATTTGCACGGCTTCCTCAGGGTCGGGGCGGCGCACCCGCTGGGTCCGGAAGTCCCGGCGCATCTCGGCGGCCCGGGCGACGTGGGCCGGGTCGGTCACCACCAGATGCCGCGCCCAGGCCCGGACATGGGTGGCGATGATGACGCCGCCATGGGTGACCCAGACGGTGTCCAGATCAGCGGTAACATCCACGATCCGCCCAATGAACGAAGGATCCACGGAATAGTCGTTGGAGAACACCCGCACGTAGTAATCCCGCGGCAGCCGCACCGCGTTGCGGAACACCGTATCCGGTGTCACCGGCGGCAGTTCCCGCATCTTCTCCCGGTCCAGGACGATCAGCTCGTCGGGGCGGCCGTGGCGGGCCCGGGAATACCGGTGGTTGGCCTTCGGCAGCCAGTCCTCCAACTGGCCGTTGAAATCCCCTGGCGAGCGGAAGTCCCGGCCCGGCATGAAGCGCTGGCGGAAGAACCTGTTCATCCGCTCGACCATGCCCTTGGACTCCGGATCCCGCGGCGGCAGCAGCTTGACCTCCAGCCCCAAGGATCCGGCGAACGCTGCCACCGGCTCCGTGGGCCGGCGCCTCCCAATGCCGGACTCGTTGTCCCACAGCAGCCGGGACGGGACGGCCTGCGCGTCCTGCAGCAGAGTCCACATTCCGCCCAGAAGGTCGGGCGTCGTGCGCGACGGCAGCATCCGGGCCTGAATGAACCCCGAGAACGCCGAAGTCATCACCAGCACCGGGGGCGTGTCAGTCTGGCCCTCACCAACGGGCAGCGGATCATGCGGGAACCAGAGATCGCACTGGACCTGGAATCCCGGCACGTGGACCAGACGGTCGGCCGGGTCCGGCGGCGCGTATTCAGGCCGGATCGCGGCGACCTTCGCCCGGAACAGCGATGCGGAACCGGGCCAACCCACCCGCTCCGCGAGCGTCGCGGCCGGCATCGTCGGCGTCTTCGCCAACAGCTCCCGCACTCTGGGGGCAAACGCATCAAAACTCGACACTCCGGCTGCCCGCTGGTACTTCGGCGCCCGGTCCGACTCCAGCGCACGCTCCACGGTTCCGCGGGAAACCCCCACGAGCCTGCCGATCTCACGCTTCGAGTGCTTGCCCGTCGAAAACAGGTGGCGTATCTCCGCCCAATCATCCAAATTGATCACCTTCCATAGTGGTCGGTGGCCCTGTTTTCAGTTGGCGTTTCTGGCCCTGTTTTGGGTTGGCGTTAACAGCGGGAAACCAAGGACGATAAGTTCCCGCTAGATTTCTGGCTGCCTGTAATCTTCCGTTACTACGAAAAAACCGAGGTAGTCCGCTTACTTCTGGAAAAGTACATACCCTCCAGCCGTAGCTACCGCGAGGGAGAGAGAACCCTAGAACAGGGAAAGAAACCACAGCCGAGGCCAGGACGGTCCATTGAGATGTTCGGGATGCATCGGAAGCCTGAATACCCATACTGGAGTTACCCAAGACCCAGTAGTGCTGAGCTTGAGAGTGATGAAAAACCCGAGACCAGTGAAGTTAACGACGAGGAGCCAAGCAAGCACTAGCTGCTTCTCTTTCCCGTCGTGCACGCGGGTGTCCCCGTAAACGGAACCAAAGGTGGTGGCTCATCTGCAAGTTGATAGCTTGTCTCAAAATCTGCGGAACCGAAACGTTCCGTCACCGTCGGGCGCGGAACGTCATCTTTAGTTGACGTCGCCCGTCTTCGCTTGGACAAGGCCGTCAACTTCAGAGATCAGATCTGCGCACGCATCCTTGACGCTCTGAAGGTTGGCTTCTTCGAGAACTATGCGGTCACCGCTGAGGCGGATATTAGCCAGGGCGATCTTGGCAGTGGCGGATGCGCGTTTGGCGCGCTGAACACGAGTGAGTTGTCCCAGGCCGTGTGCTATCGCGTTGCGAACTTCGATCAGCTGATTGAGTCGAGTCCAGCTCGGCTTGATATCGTACCAGTTCTTGTAGGCGTCCTGGATACCTGACCAGGTGCTCACAGCGGACGTTGACGCTTTGTCCCAGATGAGGGCGCGGATGTTGTTTCCTGCCGGCGAGACCTCGTATTCCGCCAGTTCGAGCAGGCGATCCACGCAGAAAGCTTCAGTAATCGAGATCAACCGTAAGAATGTCGCTTGGCGCTGCACCTGGAGACCATCAAATGCCGGCGCCGCTAGTCGAGCCGGTCCTTTAGCGTCTTGAGTGGTGACGGCCTGCATTCGGTGAAGCCCGAGCGTTTGATTCAGAAGGCGGCAAGCCGCCTCGGCGCGTGAACCGAGGACGATTGGCAAACTCACGGTTCGAGCGTTTTCAGAAGCAGTCGCTCCATCTGGTCCTCGGCGGCCGATTGGGCAGCTTGAAGGTCAGTTTGCGCGATTCCCCAAAGCACCAATGACCGCCATGCCGGCCCTACCTGGTCCAGCGCAGCCGTGAGCTTGCCGACGTCGCCGCGCCGCAGCTTGCCGAGCGCCACCGCCGCCGTCGCCGCCAGCGCCGGATTCGGGTCGGACACGCACTCCTGCAACCATGCGTAGTGCTGATGCTCGGCCTTAGCAGGACGAATGCTCCCGGCTGCTTCAGCCAGCCAAACATTCTGCCAGACACTGAAGCTCTGTTCTTCTACTAGATTATTCAATCTGCGACGAAGCTTCGTTCTAGCTGCTGGGCCAGTGGCCGCCAATTCGGTGATGTATATGCTGATCTGAGGAGTGAGTGCCGGTTCGAAGCGCAAGAGGTGCGAAAGGTAAGCAACGGGTTCATCGTCGCCCGAGCGGCCCAGAATAGGAAGAGCCCGTCCAAGAAGAGTCTCTGTGATGGCAGCCTCCGTGGTTGACTGCTTCGCGTCGGACTCGTCCTCGTCCACCCAAATGGCCCAGGCTTTCTGCGCAGCTCGCGTCTGAGCCGGGTTATCTACGGCTACTTCGTCAGGTGGTGCGGAGTCCAGCGCGTCTTCCTCGAGCACAGGCCGTGCCGCCGAGGCTGCCAGAGTCTGTGGTGTATCTGATGCGCCCTCATCAGTCTCGTCCGCGTAGCCGTCCAGATACAGCAAGCGTAAGTCCTCATCGAGACCGTCGCTCTCCTCGAATAGTTGCTTTTCCGCTTCACTGAAAGCGCTGAGCGACACGAGGTAGTTCGGGGCGGTGTAGGTGAAGGTCTTCGCCTCATTGAGAGTGAGGCCGAGCGAACGGACCTCGCGCGCGCATGTTTCGAGTGCCTGCCGTGCATGAGCGAGGGATGGTGACGCTATACGGAAGTCATCCGAGTAAGTGGTCACTTGGTAACCGGCTCGGCGCATTCGCCGCCGCACGGGGTCGATATACGTATCGCCTAGGATGTCACTCGACCGATGCACCTGAGGGAGGCCGACTCGGCGGCCCATCACCCGGAACAAGAGATCCATCAACGCAGCGATGGCGGGTGCTTCACCAGTCTGGGCTTCAAGTTCGTCTGCCAGCCGGTCGTGATCGACATACTCGTAGTAGGACGTGACGTCTGTCTTGCTTACGTACCGCACCTTGTCCACCTTCAAGGGCGACTTTCGAAACTCTTCATGCGGCATTCTGGTGACGAGGTGCATCGGCAGGGACTCAGCGATCAGATCGACCAGGGCCCGGAACAGCACCTTGTCCCGCAAGGTCATCTCGCTGATCGGGCGTCGTCCCCTCCTGTTCTTTTCGACGAATATGATATCCGCGAGATCACCAAATTGGCCCTTGGCATACTTGGGGCGGAACAGCCGGCGGACTTCGTCAGACTGCCCCGCGAGAGCGGTGCGATCGGGCCGACGGGGCATCAGCCGGTTCGACATTGTCAGTTCTAATTCGGCAGCGCGCTTCAGATCGAGTCGCTTGAGTAGCTCCGGGGCAAGGTTCACACTCTCATCATGACTTAACGGCCGTCAGTCTCGAGGCACCGAAGTGTTCCGCCGCGCCCCTTCGTCCTGGACCCGCACCCTGGATCGCGGCGGGTGGACAGGCCTATATCGTTTTGAACCGCTCGAGGAGTGGGGATACGCCGTAGCAGATTTCCCTGACCTGAGCTGCCAATGCCTTGACAGCGGCCCTGTCCGGCGCGCTTTATGGGCCAGATGCTCGGCGCTGTTGGCGATGCGGCTAACCGTGTGAGGGCGCGGGCTTGTCCGCGTGTCCTTGCAAAGAACTTAGACACGCCATCCGTTCTAAAGCGCAGTCAGCATCTGACTGACGGCCTTAGGGCACGGCTTAGCCGGCAGGACCAAATGTGCTACTTGAAATTCCTCGACCTTGCGATGGCTTCCAGGCCAAGTCGCGGTACCGAGATAGTCACCGGAGCCCAGGCTACGACGTGTGAAGCCTCAATGAAATAGGTTGCCGGCCATGGGGTACCAGGCCTGACCTGGGTCGGATCCGGCGAGATCAGCAGGACGGATCCGACCCAGATAGGTTCTTCCAGTGCTTCCAGCCATGCGCGCTGAACGTGTCCAAAGCGGTTCCAATTAATGGTGATCCAAGCTCCGGTGGGTTCGAGGGCATCGATGCTGAGGACGGTGATTTCGGCCGTCGTCCGGTGGGCCCGCTTCGCCTCCTCGAAGTGGCTCCACCTCACCCTGGCATCTGCCAGCCAATCACGACGGCGGTGCATCCGAATCAACCAGATCATGCTCACGATGAGGGTGGAGGGCAGCACGGCAGCCCAGCCGAATACTTGGACTGCACCTGGAGGCCAACTTATCGTCAGGTTCTGCAAAACGAACACCGCGCATAGGCCGAGCACCGCGCTGGCGAGAATCAGTGCGGGCGTCGCAACTTTCGGCTTGATGACTGGGTTTGAGACCATGGGATGCCTTCTTGCCCAGTTTAGAGCTGCCAACCGACATTGATAAGGTCCACCTCGCGGGAAACGGAGTCTGCTCCCCAGATGCCAGCCTGTTGACGCCAGACGGTCTGTGGCACTGTCCGGCTAATGAGGCGCTGGATGGTTTCGTACTGCGATGCCCGTTCCCATTCACACTCGCCGGGAACAGGCCCGAGGGGGACCGGTGAGTCATCGATGCCCCACCTGTCTCGGTAGACGGCGACCCTACCAATCATGGAAGGCACGTCGTCCTGTGGCCACAGGTTCGCCAGGAGATTTCGCTTCCACTCGGTGTCGTGCATCAAAGCCGCCGCCGTGACCTTGGTAGCCCGACGCCGGATCCGTTCCGATACCTGGTTGATCATGTCGGCGAGGTCGGGCCGATCAGTGTGAACAGGCTGCGGGATGAGAGGCGGGTCACTTACGGGCATTGAGGACACAAAACTGAGGAGCCGGGAATGAATTATCGAAGCCAGATCCCTGGCTGACCCGCTCGTTTCCAAAGCCTTGGCAAGGGTCCGCTGGGCGCCTGGTCGACTGATCCCCGTGGACCGGCGCCATGCGGCCACCGTTGCACCCCAGGACGGGGAACGCTGCAACTCGTCGAGCCGCGATCGGGCAAGCGCACCGAGAAACTCTGCTAGGTCCTCGGCGGCAGCAATTTGCGCTAGATAGTCGTATTCGGCGCTGAGCCGCTCAAGGCTGTCGGCGCGCAACTGCTCGGCGTCGCGGACTTCGTGGGCGGTCCGTTCGGATCCTTCGGCTGCGAGGACTTCGCCCAGGATCTGCTGCCACGAGTTTTGGAGGGACGGATCGAGAGGTTCGTGATCTGCGGGGTCGTTTTCGCTGATGTACGCGTAGTTGCCTCCGCGGCCGCGGGTCATGCTCACGTAGAGCAACTCACGCGTCAGCCCGCCTTGCGTCACGACGGTATGGCCGGTGTCCACAGTGATTCCCTGGGAGCGGTGAGCCGTCGTCGCGTATCCCAACTCCACTGAAGCCTCAACGTAATCGCGGTGCAGCGAAACGCTTGCGCCGGTGTCCCGCCGAACCGCTACAAGGGTGCCGTCACGCCTTGTCACGTGTACGACGTCGAGCAGTGCGCCGTTGCGGATGAAGTCACCGTTGCTGTCGGCGACAGTGCGGTCGTTCCGGCGAGCGATGACCGTGTCGCCGCGGCCAGCTCTGAGATTGTCGCACAGAAGGACCGTGTGTTCGGCGTCCACAAGCCCCTGGATGACGCGGTCTGCTTGGGCTCGTTCGTTGAGCATGCTGACAGTGTCGTTGTCCGCGGCAATCAGGATGGACGACTTACCGGCCCGGATGTCGGATTGCCAGTCCAGATATGCCTGGTCGACCATGTCGAGGTAAGTGCCGTGCCGGATGCGCTGGTGCTGCTCGTAGTCGCTGATGGCTGCGACGTCCCCGGCACGGAGCTTCAACGAGGCATCCCGTTCCCAGGCGTTCTCGAAGCGCCAGATGGTGCTCAATCGGGCGGTCTTGCCCTGGCGGTCCAGCCAGCCGAGAACACCGCCGGCGTCGATGGCATCCAGTTGCCCCGGGTCACCCACCAACAGGACCTTGGCGTCCGCGTCCCGGGCCTGCTGCACGAGTGCAGCGAGTTGGACGGTGGAGACCATGGAGGCTTCGTCGACGACGACCAACTGGTTCGGATGGAACCGCCACCGGTTATGTTCGGCGGCCAAACGAGTCGCTTCCTGTGCCGGACGGGTGCTTGGAACCACGGCGCTGCTCAGGCGCTTCTCGGCGTTGTAGAAGCGCTCCGCCCGATGGATGGCCCCTTTCCCGACCGACTCGTAGAGCCACTTCGCGACATTTTCCGTGACCATGGATAGCTCCCGGCCCAGGACCTCGGCGCTCGCGGCCGCGGGTGCCAGGCCTATCACGCTTCCCGGGCCGAAATGCCCCTCCCATGCGGCTTTGATCGAGCCGAGCGTGGTGGTCTTGCCGGTCCCGGCGGGCCCGACGACGGCGTCAAGCCGGTTGCCGCTCAGCAATATTTCAGCGGCGGCGGCCCGCTGGTCGTAGTGCAAACTGAATTTGCCGTGGTGGTAGCTGGCGAGTGCCGCCATGGCGACGGTCGCGCGAACGGCCGGTCCGCCGTCGTCGTTCCTTGCTGTGATGACGGCCTCCTCGCAGGCGAGCGTCCCGGCGTCGGTGTAGAGGCGGGTCCCATGGAAGTCGAAGACGCTCCGTCCGCCGATGCGGAGATCCGGCTGCGCGTCCGCCGGGACGCTGTATCGGGATTCGTTCAGGGGGACCGATTGGGCTTCAGCCGCGGTGGCAACGGCGCCGATCAAGGCGTTGCGGTCACTTGGCGTTTGGCAGCGGATGTCGGCGCAAACGCGTTCTGCTTCGGCCAGCAGGTTCCAGCGGTTCCAGGTGGCGCGCTTGGCGGCCACCCTAATCTGGGTCAGGGACGCTACAGCGTCCACCCAGTCGACGGCGAAGTCGCACGAACGCAAAGGGTTGGTCCGCGACCGTCGGATGGTGGCAGCCAGCACGAGTTGAGGGTCGAAACCCTTGGACGAGGCCCGTTCGCGCCACTGAGCCGAGAGCTGGTGCAGCGGCGTGATGGTTTCCGGCTTCGCGGTTCGCGTGGAGAGGGTTGCTTGTTGTCGGAGCTTGATGGTGGTTGTCGCTGTTGGGGGAGTGCCGTGCGCGGCCGTCCATTCGGCGACGAGACGGTCGGTTTCCTGGTCTATGAGGCGGGAGCGGTTGGAGAATTCGCGGATCAGGATGTCGTCGATGCCGGTGAGCTGAGCGCTTGGATTGTGGGTGTTGGCTGCGGGATTACGGATTTCTGTATCGGTGCCGAGGTCCCGTTTGAGGGCGTCGAAGAGGAGCCCGTTGTAGTGCTCGCTGGCGGCGACGGCGGCCTTGTAGAGCGTCCGCGAATCGAGAGTGACCCAGGCGCCGTCTGTGGTCCGTTGGATCCGGTTGGCAATGACGACGTGCGTGTGCAGTTGCGGGTCTCCCGAGCGTGATTCCCGGTGGTCGAATGCTGCGGCGATGGCGCCGCGGGTACCGACGTGCGCGACGCCGTTCCGCCCCGCTCGGGTGTGGATGACGAGATCTTCCAGCCAGTCCAGGGTGGCGTTGATGGCGTCGTGGTGGGTTTGAAGGATCTGGTCCTGGAGGCTCCGCGGGCTCAGCGCCCATAGGACGGACACGGACTTGGGGACGCTGAAGGTTAGGTCGAAGCCGGCGACCGCGCGGCGCACCTCGGTTTGGCCTTGTTTGGTTTCGACCACGGTCGGCTGGCCGTGTGGACGGCCCAGGGAAGCGCCCGTGTCCGGGTGGGTGGCACTGTCGAAGATGGCTCTTGCGTCGGATTCGGTGACAGGATCCCCAGCTGTGCGGTTGATGCCGCTCAGGCCGGAGCCGAGCCATCGGCCTTGCGGTGTCCCGGCCTTCATGTAGTAGGCGGTCGCGTCAGGGGGAGCCGTCGTTAGGTCGTCCATCATCGTGGTCTTGAAGAGGTATTTCAGGCCCGACTGTGCGGAGAGCCGGGCGATGGACATAGTCATCGCTGTTTGGCTTCTGTCTTTCCGGCGGCACTGATCCAACCGCGACAGCGGAACAGTTCCAGAACGGTGTTGTCGAGCTCGACGCCGGTGGCCTGGGCGAGAGCTCGTAGCCTGCTGGCGAGATGGACCAAGTCGTGCGCGTCGGCTTGCTGGATGGTCTTAAGGCGGCCGATCTCTGTTTGGAGGCTTTTGATGGTTGCGCGTTGGTCAGCGTTCTCGGCTTCGAGGTGGTCGACGACGGTGGACTGGGAGCGGAGATGGGCATGAAGGAGATCCTGGGTCTGCTTGCTGGCGGCGAGATCGGCGGTGAGTCTGGTTCCTAGGTTTCCAAGATGAGCTTCAGGTTCGATGACCCTGTCCTGGGCAGCAGCGAAGGGCAGCGCTGGACTCGCTCCGGCAGTCCGGTTCCGCCGTCGACGATCTCGCTTTCTGTTGGCACACCGGGCTGAGCAGAACCGCTGCGACGTGCGCGACGGCTCGAATGTCTCCTTACATTCCTCGCAATTCTTCCCACTCACGATCGTTCATCAAGGTGGACCCGATCGACAACATGACTTCGCCGTGAGCCAACGCTCACGGCGACGGCCTTTGGTGCCAGAGGTGTGGCACTGTTCGCTGAGCTTGCGCGCGGAAGAGGGTGCGCTGACGGATCAGCAGTGAGCGATATCGCCGGGCTGAACCGACGCTCGGGCCGTTGGCGGCCACCTCGGACGAACTGTCCCGCACCGCGCAGTTGGGCGCACCACCGCAACACGGCAAACCGCTCGCTCTGCCGTCGATTGCGGGAACCGCCATGTTGTTCATGGCTCGAATCGGGGATCCAGGCCATCACGACGGAGCATGCCCGGCAGGATGAACTGGCACGCAGCCAGGGAGAGACCCGGAAGGCGGCCGCCGAACACGAGAAGGCCATGGGGCTGCTCGCAGCGTCCCGCGCCGAAGATCTCCGCGCCCAGGCCGCGACACTGGCCCCGGGAATGGAACGCCACCAGGTGCCTGTCGGGTTTCTGGCCAACCCCGACCTGGCACAGGCACTCCAGACCGCATACACAGCAAGACCCCCACGGCACTGGAAGCAGCGGACGCCACCGTACAGGAACGGATGTTCCTCATCGGCAAGGACGCGTCAAAGGACCGACCTTGACCAACTGCGGAAGGTAACCACCGCAAACGTCAACGGCGCCGACAACTCCCACTTCAAGGATTCCGCGTTCGTGAAAGCCGCCAAGGACATGCACGACGCCAGATTCCTGGCCGGCGTCCGTGGAACAGCGGTACGAACGTGCCGAGGAGGAACTCTTCGCCTGGATGGAGGGCGTCGGCCGCGAGATCGAGAACCGTGTCACCGGCAACAACAGCGGCCGGCTGAAGGGCCAGGGCCTGAAAGCGGAGAGCACCTCGGCCGCCGGGTACGGCTCGGCCGAACACGCGAGAAATTCGCCGAGTCCCTGGCCACCACCGGCGCGAATGAACCCAGATCCGCGGACGCCTCGCCGCGGCCCGCAGCGAAGGGACACCCCCAGCGCAACCGTGACCATGGGCAAGGGCGCCGCCAAAGCCAGGAAGTCCCGCCCAGGAACAGCCGTAGGTCCGAGAGGGGTAAGAACGGCCTGAGCCGCTACACAACCTAGCCACACAAATGAGGGGAGCAGCTCAGCACGGAGCAGCGCATCGGGTTCAAAGGAAACTTCGGACACGGGAACAGGCGGCCCCGCCGCAACGGTGCCCGGCCGTCATGTCTCCGACGGCCACGCCGAAAGCGCACCGGGAATCGCGACAACGGTCAGCGGACCGGACTTGGCGGCCCGACCGGCCGCCGGGCTGAGGAAACCATCCCTGCGCACACGGCGGAACAGTGCCGTGCGCTGGTTTGATGGAGGTGGCCCACACCCTGCTCCGCAGGAACGGTGTCGAAGACACCGAGACAGTGTTCGCGCGGCTGGAGAAGGCCGGCTACCCGGTGAAGGCCGACACCGACGACGATCCTGCTTCGTCTGGTGGGAGGCGACGACCCTCGGAAACGCCTTGGCCATGGCCAGCTTCGGGAAACTCCATCACCCGATCAACGGCGGACCGTCTCGTCGTCGGCCTGCTGGAACGGGCCGGGCTACACAACGCGGATCCCGGGATGCCGTTGTTCGTGGAACGGCTCAGGATCTTCGGAAGCTACTTCGACCCGACCGTCGACCCGCTCGGGGACGTCACGTTTACTGTCCTTCGGCATGCGCACCCGGGACCACCAAAAGATCAGCGCCTTCGTGCGGGCCAGCGGCTGGATGACCTTCGATTCGTTCATGGGAGCTCTTCTGGCCGCAGAAGGAACTCATCCAAAAGCTCAGAAACCGTTCGGCAGCCATCAACATCACAACGGAAAACATCAACAACATCACCAACAACTCGTGCGTCGTCTCCATCAAGGATGACTCAGACGCGGTTCCGCCACCCGCGGAAGCGGCAGCGGAACAGCCGTCGACGCGGTCCGACGGCATCCTGCCGATGTAACCGTTCGTTGGCCCTGACAAACCCCCGGCCGGAAGCCGAACTCCAACAGGCACCCGGGTTTGGCCACCAAGCAGCGTTCACAAGCCGGCCGGGAGCAGGTCGGCCTCGCCGGATGAGAATTTCCGCTGATCACCCGATGACGCGCAACGATTGGCATTCACGAAAATGGAAAGATCTCCTCACGTTGTTGGCGTCTCTTATCCAGATCACGAGCCCGTCATCGGTTCTGGACTCGATTGTCCCGACCCAGTCCCGCATGCCGAGCCCTCGAAGCGACACGACATCACCGGGGCTAAGACCTGCCCAGAACACCAGGGGATGCTTCTCTGTCTCTTTGTTACGCTGCTCCTCCAGGAGCGGGCCGCCTTGATCCGGCTCTGCCAAGGATTGTCCTTTCGGCGGGTGCAATATCTACAGTGCGATTGATTAAGCGGGATGACCGGAACGCTCAGGCCTGCTCTGATTCAGAGCAAATCGAACTTGGGTGAGGCCGAATGGGACCTCGGAGCCGTCCGGTACATGCTGATTCCCGGTGCGGTGGCCGGTCGATATGGCGGGCAGAAAAATGTTGATGGGTCGTGCCGTGGACCAAGGCTATTATGGCCTACGCTCCCTTAATCAGAACGCCGTTGCCAGGTTCAACTGATTCCGAGTGACGGCTCCGGTGCAACCGACCGCTAAAACGCCCGCCTGTCAGTCAACGGAATCGACGACCTGGAATGACAATTACGTCGGTTCCGGGCATTTGCTCCACCAGCCGGCGGGAATCTATTCCTTCCTGTGCCAGCCACAGAATGCATCCGTCGTTTGTTACGGCTTCTACTCTGCCACGGTCGATGAACCTTCCGTTTTCATAAACTTCGACGTTCAATCCTTCGAGTGGTGCCCAATCTGCAGGTTGCCACGTCTTGAAAGCCTCAGGTGTCTCGGTGGCTGTTTGGACCTGTCCGTCACCCGGTCCTGTTACCACCTTGTTTCTCCCTCATGAACACAAACGGCATCATAAAAACAAACGGCGCTCCGTGGTTGAGGGCGACGGTCAAACGACCCCGGATGCCAGAATATCTGGCTACCAGAATGGCTTCGGCCACCACGAGGTCTTTCCGCGACATGCCAGAACTCTCGAAGAGGACCGGCCGACCTGAGGCAATCGGTGTGCCTCGCAGGACCTGCGTCGTTGGGATCCGTTGCCGGCTCGACCTCCACGTCCTCGATCGCGCGGACCAGCCGCTCCACAACCGTCCGGCCCGGGAGCGGAGCGTCCGCCTCAATGACTATCCGTAATTTCTGCATGGCCATCATTCATTCCTCCGGCCCTGTATAGCTTTGAGGCAGTCCATGGCACAGATCGGTCACGGTGCGTAGTTGGTCTTCGGCCGAAGACGTCACTCGCAAATCGAAGCCGTCAGCAATATGGAGGAGCCGCCGTTCGCCGATATGGTCAACGATCCAGATGATGCTGCCGTCCCAATTGCGATCGTCGACCACCCCGGAGTGCCGGGGTCTCCAAGCGTGCACCAACTCAATTTGGTCTCCCTTGCATAATGAAGCCCAGCGCCGTATTTGAATTTTTCGCAGGCTATGCTCATTCATGATTGGACCCCCAGGGCCACGGACATCCGCGATGATCCTTTCAGTGGAGTACTAGTAATCGAGCGGGGTCCGACTCTTGGGCGGGAGCTCCCTAGCTACGCTCATGACGGTCCAAAAGGTGGCACGCGTATTAAGAAGGAGGGTCACTCAACCAACAGGACCGCCGCGCGGTCTCGTCAGAAAGCAGAGCGTGCCCGTATTCCGAGTTCGGCCCGTTAGGGGAAACTCCCGACTGGAGCCCTGGCTATTTCTGAAGGACAGCATCGGGCGGCGCCGCGTCGCTAACAACGGACATGTCGGCGTATCGTGCACCAGCTGCTGCATTCAAGGGGAACAAGTCGTCGATGCGTGCAATTTCGGCATCTGTCAATTCAACATCCAGGGCCCCCACATTTTCGGCCACAAAAGCGGGTTGATCGGCGCCCGGAATCGGGACAACAAAATCACCTTGCTTCTGCAGCCAAGCAAGAGCGAGCTGCGCTGCGGTGCACCCCTTGCGTGTGGCTATCTCAGTGATGTGTTTGACGAGTTCAAGATTCCTGGCAAAGTTTTCGCCTTGGAACCGGGGTGACCGACGTCGGGGATCGTCCTCAGCCAAATCCTCGAAGGTTTGGAGCTGACCGGTCAGGAATCCTCGTCCGAGCGGTGCGTACGGCATGACTCCGACGTTGAGTTCTCTCGCGGTCTGCAGCACCTCGTACTCAAGATCTCGGGTCCACAGGGACCATTCGCTCTCGAGAGCTGTAATGGGGTGCACCGCCGCGGCTTTTCGAAGAGAATCTGCCGATACGGCTGACAAGCCGAGGTAACGCACCTTGCCTTCTTCAACCAACTCGGCCATGGCACCGATGACCTCCTCCACCTGGACGAGCGGGTCGAGGCGATGACAGATGTAGAGGTCAATATGTTCGACGCCGAGGCGTAGGAGCGAGTCGGAGCAGGCTTTTCGGATGTATTCGCGGTCTCCACGGATCGTGCGACCGTTCGTTACTTCTGCAGGGTCAAGGAACCCGAATTTGCTAGTCAAGACCACTTGATCGCGGCGCGTCCGAATCGCCCTGCCGACGAACCTCTCGTTTGCTCCGAAGCCAGCATACGGTTCGGTCCTTTCCCTATGGCTACCGTACTCGTCGGCGGTATCGAAGAGCGTGACACCGAGGTCAAAGGCCGTGTTGACCGTCGCAAGCGCGGTCTTTTCGTCAAATGGCCTTCCATAGCTGCCCGTCAGGTTCTGGCATCCCAGTCCTTGAGCACTAACTTTCAAACCAAGGGGACCCAGTAGCGTCGTTCTGATCATTGTCCTCTAATCCCGAAATTTCTATGCAGCCCTTTAGCCAATATGGTTCTTGTTCGCCGCGTACCCTGCGCCTAATCGGGCCGGGTACCTTCGATGGCACCGGGAAAGTCTGCATGTAGATACTTGCCCGCGAAAATGCACGCGAGGCTCAGCCCATGAATCCTGTCAATTAGGTTGAGCTACTTTCCGTAGAAACCATATGCGCTGTTCAGTCGCATCCTCCAAGACCAAGTTCGTGTTGATTCATTCCTCTCTGCTATGTCTCGGTCAGGCGGTAGGAATTCTATTGGCTCGACGTTCGACCCTCAGCTGATACCAAGTCAGTCTCAGCGAGCCCAACTTTCGGTATTGGACCCAACTTGGAGCAGCACCTAGCGTGATTAGAAATAGACGTGGCACGGCCTCGAGACGTGGAAGGTCTCGAGAGGATGCTGAAAGGGCTGGTGGAAAATGCGAATCGAAGTTGACCAGGAGAAATGCGTGGCAGGCGGCCAATGTGTTGTGGCTGCGGCGAGGGTGTTTGATCAGCGAGATGAGGACGGCGTCGTCGTGCTCCTAGACGCTGAGCCGCCTGCTGAACTGTATGAGCAGGTGCGCAGGGCAGCGATACTCTGCCCTGCAGCCGCGATCCGAGTCGAAGAGTGACCGTGGGGCTCGGCCGCGTTGTCGTCGTCGGGGCGTCAGTGGGTGGCCTAACGGCCGTTGAGACACTTCGTCGCCAAGGTTTCGAAGGCTCAATCAGCTTGATCGGCGACGAACCCTATCCCCCATATGATCGCCCACCGCTCTCGAAGCAGCTGCTCATGGGGACGCTGGGCGCCGATCAGCTGACTTTCCGAGACGCGGTTGCGCTCGATCATCTCGATGTTGACATGCGCCTCGGCACCCGCGCGGTCGCACTTGACATGAACGAACGCAGCGTCATGCTGCAGTCCGGTGAGCACCTCGCCTATGACGGACTCATCATCGCGACTGGCGTCTCAGCACGCCGTCTACCCTTTGGACACGAACTCGCCGGGGTGCATGTTCTGCGTACTGTCGATGACGCACTCGCCCTGCGAGCGGACCTGCGGCCGGGCAGACGCCTCGTCGTAATAGGCGCTGGCTTCCTCGGCTGCGAGGTCGCAGCCTCGGCCCGGCAGATCGGGCTGCATGTCTCCATTGTGGATCCGCTGCCCGCTCCGCTTGTACGGCAACTTGGGGGGGATATAGGAGGGCAGGTGGCGGCGCTGCACCGCCAACACGGAGTCGAAATTCACTGCGGTGTCGGTGTCGGTCGCTTGCACGGCGACGGCGATGGCGCGGTGACGGGAGTGGAGCTCTCATCGGGCCTTTCCCTCCCGGCCGACGTCGTACTCGTTGCCATCGGTTCATCACCAGCGACGGACTGGCTCGCCAGCAGTGGCCTTAGCCTTGACAATGGCATCGTGTGTGACTCTACATGCCGTGCCCGGCCTGGAGTCTACGCAGCCGGCGACGTCGCGCGCTGGTGGCACCCCTCGCTGGGCGCCTATGTCCGCGTGGAGCACCGCCTGAATGCCACTGAGCAAGCGATCGCGGCCGCTACTAATCTGCTCGGCGCAGACATACCGTTCGTCCCAATTCCTTATTTCTGGACCGACCAATACGATACAAAGATTCAAGCCTACGGCACTTTCTCTTCGGATTGTCATGTCTCAGTCGTCCGTGGTGACTATCACGAAGGGCGCTTCATTGCCCACTACATCCGCAACGACCGTATCTCCGGTGTCTTGGGGTGGAACATGCCTAAAGAACTGCGAGCCGAACGTGCACTGGTCGGACAGCCGATAGCCGCGCTATCCCAGCATGGTGCGGCCGCAGCTCTCTAGATCTGACAGGTGCTAAACGAGATCCGTCCTGATCAAGATCGATTGGCTAGGCGTAGCGGATTCTATTCCGAATCAACTTTTGAGAAGCATCGACGGCTCGGTCAGCTTGAATGATCGAGCGAGGTGTGTGAGGAAAAAGAGAGCGAAATGACTACAGATATATTCGAATTTAACGGTCTTGCGTATCCAGATGCTCGGGCTTCTGATCCGCGCGCGCTAGGTTGGATGGAGGGCTTCCCGCCTCCGGTGGACAAGCAGGTCACCTTCGCGAGCGACCAGTTTTTCGATTTCCCCCGACTCCGCTGGAGCTTTTCGCATATGCGCGAACTGGTACCGACCGCGGCGGTCTGGCGCGGCGACTCGACTCGGGTGTCATTGGGCACCCCGTCGGCGGCCGATGCCGCGGCAATCGAAGCGCTCACCTTCATGGACCTAGACGGTCGCCCCCACGGCTGGGAGGACGCGCTGTACGACACCTACACTGACGGGATTCTGGTCCTGCATCGCGGCCGAGTAGTCTACGAACGCTATTTCGGTGTGCTAACCCCTGAGCGGCCCCACGCCGGCTTTTCGATCACTAAGTCATATGTAGGGCCGCTTGCGGCTTCACTGGTCCATGAAGGGGCACTCGACTACAGTAGGACGGTCTCGCATTACCTCCCGGAGCTGCGTGGTACAGCGTGGGAGGGCGTCACGCTCGGCCACGTGATGGACATGAAGACCGGCCTGGCGTACTCCGAAGATTATGACGATCCGGCCTCCGATGTCTGGGACTATGCCCGCTCAGGGGGACTGCTTCCAAAGCCGCGCGATTACGAAGGTGCGCACTCTCTGTGTGAATACCTCCAAACCGTGCAAAAATCGGCGCCGCACGGCGGAGCGTATGCGTACCAGACGGTCAACACCGAAGTCATGGCCTGGGTCATGGCACGGGTCACCGGTCGGTCTTTTGCAGAACAGTTGAGCGAACGCATCTGGGCCCCTCTCGGCTGCGAAGAAGATGGCTCTCTGATCATCGATCAGGCCGGTATGCCGATGGCGGGTATCGGATTGAGCGCGACCGTGCGGGACCTCGCCCGGTTCGGGGAGTTGATGCGGCGTGAAGGGGATTGGAACGGCAAGCAGTTGATTCCAGCTGCGGTGGTTCAGGAGATTCAGCGTGGTGGCAACCCCGCTGACCTCGCGCCAGTGGTCCCCAGAGTTTCGCGCGGCTCTTCGTACCGAAACATGTGGTATGTGACTCACAATGACTTGGGCGCATTCATGGCCGGTGGGATTCATGGCCAGCGGCTCTACGTTGCGCCAGAAGCGGAAATGGTCGTGGTTCGCCTCTCTTCCCACCCTAATGTCCTAGCCAACGCGCTTGACCCAATCACATCGCCGATGCTTTCTGCGCTCGGACAAATGCTACGAAATTAGGGCCACCTCAGCCGTTTCTATAGAAGCAAGGGACGAGGTCTCCTATGCTTGAGCCTATTTCCTTGCCGGATTTTGAATTTCGCGAGTGGGTGTTCCGCCAACAAGATACCAAAGACTACATCGTCCTCGGGCATTGGAACGATTTTGGAATGAGAATTAGAAAGAATAGGGGCATGAAGAGTGAGTAACACCTTCAAACAAGAGGGAGCGTTAGTTGGGGTCGGACAGCTGCCAGATTTTACTGTGACGGAGGCCTCGACCGCTCTGATGATCATCGACATGCAGTATCTTTTTGCACATCGAGATTATGGGATGGGGGCGAAAGGAAAGGAGCTAGGTAACGGGTCCTTGACGCCGGACGTAGAGAATTACTTTCACCGTCTGGAAACAACTGTAATTCCCAACATCGCGCGCCTGCTCGAGCGGTGTAGATCGGCTGATCTTCCTGTGGTCCATGTGCGGATTCGTCCAAAGGCGACAGATGGTTCGGACTCCGCCTGGCGTCTCAAGCATCTGAACTCTATTGCCGCTTTCGAAGATATTGAAAGTCAGTTTCTTCCCGAACTTTCGCCACAAAAAGGCGAGCTTGTAGTCGATAAGACGACCTCTGGCGTATTCAATTCGACGAATGTTGACTCCATCCTGAAGGATTTGGGCATAGATACGCTTATCATTGTAGGAGTTACCACAAACGGTTGTGTCGAAACAAGTACCCGCGGAGCTGGCGACCTAGGGTACCGAGTCTTACTTGTCGAGGACGGGTGTGCGGCCACTAACAAAAAATGGCACGATTCAGCTATGGTGCACTTAGATAGGAATTTCGCTTTAGTTCGTAGTTGCAACGATGTCTTGGCCCAGATTCAGCCTGCTACAGTACGCCCCCCGATTGATACCCCTACAGTAGGAGCCTGACGACAGGAAGTCCAGCCGGTTCGGGGATTGTCAGAAGGGGGTGCCAACGTCATTATCTGATCGGAAGAATAGACGATGACGGCCCTTCACAGTTCGTGGTGAATGTTCTGCCGTGATGGATGTTCATGCCGTTGTCGCACCCGTGACGATGAGGACTTCGAATTCTTTCCACGATCGACAGGAACGTGCGCCAGAGCCGGTTCGTCTCCGGCTACGAGGCTTGTTCGACCAGATTCTGAAGGCGGTCTTTCGCCGCGATCGCGTCTGCAAGGACCCCGGTGGCGAGCAGCGCCCGACACTTCCCATTCCAGCAACCGTCCGTCTCGGGACCGACAATCTCGGCGGTCTCCGTTTTGGTCGCGCGTGAGCACGCCGCCGGGCATTGGTATCAAGCGGCCACCGAGAACTGTTGCTGTCGCTGCGATGAACTAGGCCTGCTGCTCGGCGCGCTCCATCAGGCCCGCGAGTCCATCCCGAGAGCGAGGGCGCCGTAGGTCTTGCCGTGTACGATCTCGAAACGGTTGTTGGAGGCACCGTCCTGGCGCGCTGCGACGACATGCACCCCCGCATCAAGCGCGACGGCCGTCAGCGCGGCTTGAAGCCGAGGTGCTGACCAGTCGCGAGTGCCTCTGCGCCGATGGATTGGTCGGCGGCGAGATTTATGCTCATAAGCGCTCCTCGTGAGGTGGTTGGCCGTGGGGAACGCACGGTGTCAATCGTGGGGATATTGGCGTGTAATCGGGTTCGGACGCATTCTGCTGATTGACGACCACGGCCATGCGTCGCAGGGAGACTTCCACCTCTTCCTCTGTGATGATGCCGTGGAGGGGCCAGTTGGAGCTGTGCGGGGAACTGATGCGGCAGGTGGCACGGGCCTCCATCAGGGGCGTGACGTGGAGCGGCGCGATCCGCTGAGCTCGGGCCTGCCAACATCGACGTCGACCAGGTGGTAATGGATCGCATGGAGGGTCGCTGCGATACGCGAAGGAACCTTAGCGCAGTTGGCGCCAGAAGCGGATTGCCTGGGCGGGCATGTCCCCCAGGCTATCCGGAGCCTCCCACATCCCTTTGCCGATCTGGGCACGTCCGCGGAACCCGCACTCCAGTCCGATATCAACGATCCAAACTGAGCTGCGCATGTCTGCCTTGCGCACCATGGGCCTGGCTAACATCGAAGGATGGATCTCGTCTCCAGTGTGGTCCAGGAACCGCGTGTTGATGAAGACTAGGCGATCCCGCGCCTCCAAGCTGCACGCCTTGAGGTTCACCGGTGTGCGGCGAACCTCGCCCATGATCCCGATCTTCAGAGTGAGCGGATCGAGGCCCAGAACTGACTCTGTGCCCGCGAGGAGGGGCGCAGGCGACGGCTACTTTGCGTTGTGTCCTCGGTTTCACGATGTTCACGGAGCCGGTCCGCGAGCTGTGACGAGCGTGCGGTCTTCGCAGGTCGTGCACGGCGCCTAGGCGGCGAATAAAGGGTCTAGGATCTCCTCAGGCGCCGGGTCGCTGGCCTCGTTGAGCACCACCATCGCTGGTCATGAGGTGCCAAACCTGGCGGATGAGCAGCAGCAGGCGTCCGGGCGTTGGTCAGCTCGGAACCATCGGGGGCGGTATAAGAGCGGTCGGAGTTCATTCCTCGGTGATAGGTGCGACCGCCACTGGTGACCTCCGCCGTCAGGAGGCCGTGCATCAGCTGCAACCAATTGCGGTAGCCGGCTACCCTATCCTCGGCATCGACGGCTGCCACAGAGTCATCGAGGTCTATGATCGTCGTGACTGCGGATTCCAGCGCGATTTCCTTCACCCTGGCAGTGTCCGCCCGAACCAACTTGGTCGGCCCGGTTGATCTGGATCTCTACGTGCAGCCCGTGGCGCACGAGCAGCACGGGCTGGGGCTCTGTGGCGCCCAAAGTAGCCTAGCGAGCTAGGTGGGATCAGCGAGCCCCGTCGCGCCGTCGGCGGTCTCACCGACGAGTGCCCCGTCCTGGATCCGGTGAGCAGAGACCTCTGCTTGGGGGCGTTAGCGAGGGGGATGTGCTAGTCGAGGAACTGCCGTCCGCGAGCAACGACAGCGGCTCCGCGGACAAAGTCGTAGCCGGACGTGCGGTGGCGTCCCTCCGCATCATCAATGACGTCGGAGCCGTACATTGCGTCGTACACCGAGCCCCACCGAGCGTTGGGCGCGCTGGCGGCGAAGCGGGCGTTCAGCTGCGGAACGACAAGCTGGGGGCCGGAGACATTCGCGAGCTCACGATCGACCCCGTCGGTCTTGAGCGTGAAGTCCCCGGGCTCCTCGACAAGGTAGCCGATCGAGCGAGGGATGGCCTCATGGGCTTCTGGGTTTATGTGACCCGTGCCGGGCGGACGGTGAGGTCGAGGACGACTTGCCCCTCGTGGGTGCTGGCCCCGGCTGTTAGGCCGGTGCCAGCACCCACGGGGACGATGGGAATCCCTTCTGCGTGAGCGAGCTGAGGTATCCGCTGCTCCGACTTCTGCAATCCTGCAGCACCCCAGGCTATGAGGTACTCTTCCAAATTCGACCTCGTCAGCGAACAGTGCCTTCTCGACTGCGCTTCGAACCTACTTCAATTGTTCGAGCTAAGCTCGGCCTTCGCACCAGTCCCAGCGACAATAGGAGATCAGCTTGCTCTTGGCCGGAACAAGTCCGCCGCTGCCCGCGGCGGTAGGTCACGAGCAGCTCGTGTCAGCACGTCGGCGAGGACATGTAGGTCGGGCTGATGCTCAAGGTTCCACACATATTGCAGAAGTTGATCGGCAATCTCCGGAGCGACCAAGGAGCGAACCTTCGCTTCAATCTCGGCGTCACCCCAGCGCGTCTCATCTTGCCAAGGGTCTCCGCTCGCAAGTTCCCCCTCGATACGGACAGTCGAACTGGATGTCTTGATCACCACGGCACTGGGCACGAAACGCAAAGTCCCATCGCCTGTTTCTTCCATCCGCTTGGCGACTTCCCAGGAACGCGGATGTTCGATGACACGTGTAGCCTTCCGCAGCCGGCGCACATGCGGCATGTCCTCCGAGGCGTCCGAAAGCCATTCTGGCCCCACAGGCACACCGGTAAGCATCATCGCCATGACGTGGGCGAAGCTGACCTGCCGGCTGAAGAAATCCAACGGCCCCTGGTTGAGGAATTGGGGGATCATCGCACAGGGATTCGTCTCAACGACCACCTCTTCAATGTCGGCGGGGTCGATCCAGTGCTGCGTCTGCCACTGCCGCAAGGCCGTCATCGGATAGTGCAGCCAGCGGCATGCTGGCCACTGCTTGTACATGATATTGCGGATCAGCCAGCGCTCACCGAGCCCGCCGACCACCGCATCCATGTCCGGCTTGGGAACGCCCGCCATGCGAAATAGGCCGCGATCGCCGTCCATAATCCCGGGAATCCCTGTTGATCCCTCGGCGGCAGAGGTGGCGCCGAAAACGCCAGCGACCGTGCACCACCCGGTGTCGATGTACTTAGTGTTCGGCAGATCGGCGAGCTCTGCCATCTTTCCACCGCTCGGCACCGGTGTAGCGGCGCCCGCCAACCCATATGCCTGGTCGGTCAGATGGGCATCCAGCCCTAAAATCTTGGCGGCGGCGCCGACCGCAGCAAATGTCACGGGGGTTGAGATGCCCCACACATCCGGGCGTCCGATGATCTTGCCATCTGCCACCTTCATCGTGTAGCCAGGTGCCTCTGCGACCCGGGCGCCGAGTTCGTATCCTGCGATAACGGAGAGGAGGAATTCCGCGCCGGAGGCATGCCGGGCCTCCGCAAGGGAGAGTGCTGAAGGAAAGGCGCCGCAACCGAAATGAGCGCCGGCTGGGTATGCCTCCTCGAAATCCATGGAGTTGCCCAGACGAGAGTTGGCGTAGGCCGCAGCGAGCACACTGGCCTTTTCCTCGGCTCCAGCGATCGATGCCTCCCCTCCTGTCCCGAACGATCGGCTCAGGTTGACGGCAAGTGGCCCGACCTCGGTGCGTGCGGCCGCTACAGTGCAGGCCATCATGTCTAAGACAAACCGCTTGGCCTCTTGTAGTACGTCGGACGGTACGTCGTCAAGCTTAAGCCCACTGAAATACTCAGCGAGGGCCCGGGTGGGGGAGTCGAGCGCCTCACGAGGCGAAGGGCGGCGCAGATCGTTCATTCTTTGTCTCCGTTGTTATCTATACTCATGTTATTCGTGATGTCATCGCGTACCGTTTGATGCCAGCGGAGCGCTTTGGGCGCAAGATAGCGCTGCGTCGCATAAACCTAGTGCGGCGGAGACAGTAGCGATCCGGGACGGCGTACGTCATGAAAGCTCCATCGGCCGGCGCCCACTTGGACTCTGGGTGTCGATGACGTGGGTGCGGGTGGTGTCGATGCGGAGTGTCACGGGTGTTCCTTCGTCGATGTGGTC